>JACQQR010000043.1 GCA_016206875.1 Candidatus Omnitrophota bacterium | reverse complement strand
GTCCTGCACCGCCTGCTCGGAGGCGGCCAGGGCATATTGAATGAAGGGATCGAGAACTTTCGTCCGCCAATCCGGCCGGAAACCTTTCACTTCACACGCCACTTTCACGGGGAATTCTTGAGCGGGAAATCGCGTAACCGGCCCCGCCCCCGATTTTCCCTGCTGAAGGGACCGGCGGAATTCCGCCAAAGAATTGCCTATCGGAGAAATCACTCCCATTCCTGTCACAACGACTGAGCGACGCATTAAAATCCTTTATGTTTTTCGCGTATCATAGTGAAAAATTTGCCCGGAAACCCGCGAGACCCGGTCAGACATTAAGTAAGCTGCAAAATTGGCCACTTCTTGGGGATCTGAAATTTGATGCAGGGTACTTTCTTCGCGCATTTTTTGATGTACTTCTCGAGGCAGCCCACGCGTCATGTCTGTCATGAGATAGCCGGGCGTAATGGCATTGGCACAAATCCCCGATGCGCCCCATTCAATCGCCATGCTTTTGGTGAGAGCCATGAGCGCGGCTTTCGAAGCGCTGTACGCGGTCTGGCCAAAATTGCCGCGCAATCCCACGCGGCTTGAGACATTTAAAATTTTGGGGCACTTCGATTTTTCAAGCAAAGTTAAAAGGCCTCGGCTGATCAAAAACACCGCCGTGAGATTGATCTCAAGCGAACGGTCAAATTCTTCTTCCCGAGCTTTCACCAGTGTGTGGTCGAGCGTAACTCCGGCATTATGAATCATGCCGTCAAGGCGGCTTGCGGATTTTTTTATCGCATCAATCAGACGAGTGACAGAACTGCGCTCGGCGAAATCGGCACGAAAACCGCGTGCCCCTTTTTTGACCCACTCCTTTGCCCGCTCTTCGTGAGAATAGTAGGTAAAAAGCACTTGGGCTTTTTCGCGCAAGAATGTTTCTACCAGGGCTTGGCCCAGGCCGCCGGTACCGCCAGTGATGAGAATAATTTTATTTCGGAGAGTGATATTCATGGGAAAGTACAGTGGGTAGTCAGTAGTGGGTAGTGGGTAGTCGGTAGTCGGTGGTAAAAATTTTTCTACCCACTACCCTCTACCCACTACCAACTACCGACTGAGGTATGCGGTATCCGGCTCGCTCCATCATTTCGCGGTCGCGCTCCACAGGGCCTCCGGGCGTGGTGAGATATCCGCCTACAATTAATCCGTTCACTCCGGCTTTTACGGCAAGCTCTTGATAAGGACCCAGGTTTACTTCGCGGCCGCCGCCTAATTTCAAGCAGGTCTTTGGAAGAATGAAGCGAAACACGCAAATAGTTTTGATCACTTCCATAGGCTCAATGCGTTCGACATGCTCAAGCGGAGTGCCGGGCCGGGGATTGAGCACGTTAATAGGCATCACCTCAACATCATGCTTTGCTAATTCAAAGGCCAAATCCAAACGGTCCTGGCGCGTCTCTCCCATGCCCAAAATACCTCCCGAGCAAACTTCCATGCCTGAGGCGCGGCAATTTTTGATCGTGTCGAGTCGGTCTTGATAGGTATGCGTGGTCACTATTTCCTTGTAATAACGCTCCGAGGTTTCTAAATTATGATTGATACGCGTTACGCCGTATTGTTTCAACCGTTCCAGGCGCTCCGCAGACAGGCCGCCGATGGAAGCTTCCAATTTCAAATTTGTTTTTTCCTGAAGCAGTTTAAATCCGTCGATCACTTCTTCGAATTGATCTTCGGTGAGCACGCCCATAGCCGTGACCACGCAAAAACGGTCCACACCGCGCGCCTGAGCGGCCCGGCCGGCCTCCAGCACTTTTTCAGGAGACAAAATTGCGTAGGTGTTCACGCCGGTTTGATAGTGGCTGGACTGCGAGCAAAAGGAGCAGTCTTCTGTGCAGTTGCCGCTTTTGGCGTTCACGAGCGAGCAAAGGTCGGCATCGATGGAAGAAAGCGTGTGCGTAATTTCATTGGCACATTGAATCAAGTGATCCAGCGTATCGCGATCGGTGAGGGGGATTTGAATCAACCGGCGGGCTTCCTCCTCAGTCATAGCGCCTCCGGCAAGAATCCGTTCTTTAATTGAAGTGATCAGTTCTTTCATGCTTCCTCCCCAAAAACGCTTTCAATGAGAACGCCTTTTTTCTTGAATTCGCGCACGGCTTCTTCAATATCGAGCGGATCACCTTCCAGCTCAATGGTGGCTTCCCCGATAGAAGGCGTGATTTTTGCGCGCCGCACATTCAGCACCAGATCATAATCGCGCGCGATCAAAAACATGATGGGCTCTTTGATAAGATTTTCCGGAAACACCAGCTTAAACGCCTGTCTTGCCATAACCCTCCGAAATACAATTAAGAATGAAGAATTAAGAATGAAGAATAAATGTAGCGCGCAAAGCGCGCTTCCAGATATTCTTAATTCTTAATTCTTCATTCTTAATTCTTAATTGCTTCTCTCTCACCCTCCCGCAATAGCGGGCACAATCGAAACTTCGTCGCCTTCCTTAAGCCGGGAGGCTTCCCCAGCGAGAAAGCGGATGTCTTCTTCATTGATATAAACATTCACAAAACGCCGCAGTTTACCCGATTCGTCGCAAATGCGCGAGCGAATGCCCGGGAAATTTTTTTCCAAATTTTCCAAAAGCTGGCTGACAGTCGCAGCCGAAATTTCCACTTCGGGCTTATCCGCGGTTAATTTTTGAAGCGGAGTAGGAATTCTCACTTTTACCGGCATGATTTAGCTCCTTCTTGAGATAGAAACGGTTTTTTTTCTGGAAAGTCCACATGTTCTTCAAACGAGGAAAGATTCGGCTGAATGAGAAACGGCTTGGCCAAATGATGTTGAATGGCCTCTTGAGTTTTAAGCCCCTGGCCCGTAATCGAAATCACGATGGATTCATGGGGACCGATGAGGCCTTTCTGAATTAATTTTTTCGCACAGGCAAGCGTTACGCCACCTGCCGTTTCGGAAAAAATTCCTTCCGTGGCCGCAAGCAACTTAATGGCATCGATAATTTCTTGGTCACCGGCCGTCTCGGCCGCGCCTCCGCTTTGGCACACCACGTCTTTTGCGTAATAGCCGTCGGCAGGATTTCCAATCGCCAAACTTTTCGCAATGGTTTTCGGTTTCACCGGCTTCATCACTTCAGAGCGGTTTTGAATCATGGTGGAAATGGGTGAGCACCCTTCAGGCTGCGCCACATGCATTTTACTCCGCACCGGTTCAATCAATTCCAACTTCTCAAATTCTTTGAACGCTTTCCAGATTTTGGTGAGTAAGCTGCCGCTTGCCGCCGGCACTATCACGTGCGCCGGTGTGCGCCAGCCCAGTTGTTCGGCAATTTCAAATCCAAATGATTTTGAGCCTTCCGCGTAATAAGGGCGGATATTGACGTTGACAAAAGCCCAGCGGTATTTTCCGGCAATTTCTGCGCACAAACGGTTCACATCATCATAATTACCCTTTACCGCCACTAAATTGGGTTCATAAACCAGCGAGCCTAAAATTTTCGTCAGTTCCAAATCAGAAGGAATAAAAATGAAGCGCTTGAAACCGGCCTTGGCTCCGTGAGCAGAAACGGCATTCGCCAAATTTCCCGTGGAGGCACAGGCCACGGTGTCGAATCCAAATTCGCGCGCCTTGGTCAGCGCCACGGAAACCACGCGGTCTTTGAAGGATAGTGTGGGATGGCAAACCGTGTCATCTTTAATGTAAAGTTCTTTCACGCCTAAAACGCGGGCCAATTGGCTGGCCTTCACCAGCGGGGTAAAGCCGGAATAAAGTCCTACCGTGGGCTCTCCATCAATAGGAAGGAGCTCGCGATAACGCCACAAACTGCGCGGGCCATTTTCAATTTTGTCGCGCGTAAGCGTTTTTTTGATTTGGTCGTAATCGTAATCAACTTCAAGCGAACCAAAACAGAATTCGCACACATAGATGGGGCTTGTGGGATACACCCGGCCGCACTCTCTGCATTTTAAGCCGCGAACAAAACTCACCTGAATCTCCTTCTTAAGATAATCAAAAAAAACGCCTCTTCCTCATATTTGCGCATCTATATGAAGAAGAGGCTCTCCAACTGGCTCCCATCTCCCCGGCCACCGCTTGTAGCGGGGTCAGGCAGGATTTGGCACCTGGCATCCTACTCTATACATCGGATCGGTTGCCGTGGCTTCATCGGGCCTGTCCCTCCGCCACTCGCAATGAGGATAAGGCTGGGAGTATACCGGAGCCCCGCCCCGCCCGTCAATCGATTTTCCAGTCGAATTTCTGATTAAGGATGAGGCGTGATGGAAAGGATGGTGATTTGACGATCTGCGGGGCCATAACACCAAAATACCCCCCCCCTTAATGTTGTCATTCCCGCGAAAGCGGGAATGACAAGTAATCACCGGATTCCTTGTAACATGGGCCATTAGGTTATGTTGCAAAAATGGAGTAATAATTTAAAAACACCGTTTTATTCTTGCGCCAGTTCTTTTAAATCTAATTTCCTGATTAGCCCTTGCTCTGCCTGTTTGATTCCCCTGAGAACAGAAGCCAGCGCCTTTTTATTTTTATAAAGCCAAGCTTCTTCGGTGGGAATTTCTTTAACGGAGACTATATATTTTGAGTGGACTCGAATTTTTCCTTTTTTATTAATTGACCGGGTTTTCATTGTAAGCTTTCTTCTTCTCTCAAAGAATAGCATTATTCAAAGAAGAGTAAAAGGAATCTTGTTCTCTTCACAAACCCATTTTGTTGAGAATGGCGGGGATATCCAGATTTTGGGAGACGGCTCGAGCCAAGCGGTCATATTGCTGGGCTTTTATCTCCTGAAAGGAAAAGGCGGAAGGCGTTGATGTGGTAGTAGATTGGCTAAAAAATTGAATGATGCGGCTTCGCACGGCGTCATTGTCGAAAAGGCCATGCAAGTAAGTGCCCATCACTAAGCCCTCTTCACTCACTGACCCATCCAACTGATTACTTTCTTCTAGTCGGAAAAGAGGCGAATTCTTCGATGTGGTTTGGCCCATATGAATTTCGAAACCGGTATAGACCTCCTCTTTTTTGAAAAAGGCGGTGTCGGCCAGCGGCCTGGCTTTCACGCGAATGGTCCTCTTTTCTTTTTCCATCACCGTCACCGCATCCAGCAGTCCAAGGCCCTGAATCGATTCCTCTTCTGATTCCACATGATCCGGATCACGGACTTCTCGGCCCAGCATTTGATAGCCGCCGCAAATCCCGAGAATTCTCGTGCCGCTACTTTTCATCTCGATTATTTTTTCCACAAAACCGCTTTTGCGCAGAAAATTCATATCGGAAATTGTGTTTTTTGATCCGGGAATGATGATGAGTTCCCGGCCGTTCAATTCGTCCGGCCGCCGGACGAATTCAAAAGAAACTTCTTTTTCCATCTCAAGCGGCGCAAAATCCGTGAAATTAGAAATATGAGGGAGCCGGATAGCGGCAATGCGCACTTTTCCTTTTCCTTCTCCTTTTTGCCCCTGCGGCCGCACATCTTCCAAGGAAACGGAATCCTCAGACAAAATTCCCAGCTCCTCAAGATAAGGAATCACGCCCAAAACCGGTTTGCCGGTGCGGTGCTCGATAAAATCTACGGCAGAATCTAAAAGCCGCCTCTCTCCGCGAAACTTGTTGATAACAAATCCCATCACGCGCTTGCGCTCCTCGGGTTCGAGAAGCTCCATTGTGCCCACCAGCGAGGCCATAATGCCGCCGCGATCAATATCGGTAACAAGAATCACAGGCGCATCGGCCATCTCGGCCACTTTCATGTTGGCAATGTCGCGCGCCTTCAAATTCATTTCTACGGGACTGCCGGCCCCTTCAATCACAATCACATCGAAGCGGCCGGCTAAAGATTCGTAGGCTTTACGCACCGTATCCCAGGCCAAAGATTTGTAACTATCGTAACCGTAGACATCCATAGTTTCTACGGGACGTCCCATGAGCACCACTTGGCTTTTTCTATGTTCGATAGGCTTGAGTAATATCGGATTCATTTCCACTTCAAGCGCTGTGCCCGCTGCCTCAGCTTGCACCGCCTGCGCCACGGCCACCTCTTCGCCTAAGGCTGTCACAAAAGAGTTAAGCGACATGTTCTGCGATTTAAAGGGCGCCGTGCGGTAGCCGCGTGAAGCGAAAATGCGGCAGAAAGCCGTGGTTAAAATGCTTTTGCCGGCATGCGAGGAGGTTCCTTGAATCATTAGGGATTTAGCAGACATGGATAACCCCCCAAGGTGACAGTCACTGAGGTGACTGTCACCTATAGTGCAAAATCAACCCAAACAAAATAGCTATTTCGCCGATTTCGTTGGCGGCGCCGAGCACATCGCCGGTTATGCCGCCCAGTTTTTTTGCGGCATAGGCCGCAAATCCATACATAGAGGCCACGGCGAAAGTGAGCGCAAGCGCACCCGAAAAACCGGCGGCCACAATCGCAACAGCGAGGGAAATGCCCAAAGCCATCATCCAGTCCAGGCGCTTTAAATTTTCTTTGAATGCAAATCCCAGCCCCTCGGGGCCCCGGGCGTATGGAAAAGCGCCCAGCATCAAGCTCATGCCCCCACGCGAGCCGGCGAGCATTAAGAAAAGCGCTGCGATTTTTTCCGACTCATAAATTTTATTCAGCAAGAAAATTTTAAGCAAGAATACGAGAATCAGCGCGGAAGTGCCGAGCGCGCCGGAGTGCGGATCTTTTAAAATATCGAGCATCTGATCTTTAGATTTCCCGGAAAAAAGCGCGTCAAAGGTGTCAGAGACTCCATCGGCATGAAGCCCTTTGGTGAGAAAAAAAAGCAGCGTCACCAGAATTAAGCAAACGAGCCCGTCATCCAACTTAAAACGCATGAGCCAGTACGCGGCGGCCAAAATGGCCGCAAGCATAACGCCCACGAGCGGGAAATAGCGCACGGAGCGCGAAAATGAATCCGTGGAAAATTTTGCTGCGACGGGAAACACGGTTAAAAATTGAAGTGCGGCAACAAAGCTTTTCATTCCGGAAGCGAGGTTTGGCCCATTAAGGCGAGATCCGCGGCGCGGGCCGCGCTGCGGCCTTCATGAATGGCCCATACCACCAGGCTTTGGCCGCGGCGCACGTCTCCGGCGGCAAAAACTCCGGGAATACTGGTGGCATATTTTCCATACTCTGCTTTCACATTCGTTCGCACGTCCCGTTCAACCCCCAAAGCTCCGAGGAGTGTGTCCTCAGGACCCAAAAAACCCATAGCAAGCAAAACAAGATCTGCGGGAAGCACCTCTTCGGTGCCCGGAATTTCTTTTGGAATAAAACCACCCTTTTCATTTTTTTGCCACTCCACCTGCACAATCTCAATGGCCCGAACACGGCCGGAGTCATTGCCAATAAATCGTTTTGCCGTCACCAAATACCGGCGCGGATCCGCGCCGAAAAGTTCCGCAGCTTCCTCTTGGCCGTAATCCATCCGGTACGTCTTGGGCCATTCCGGCCAGGGATTACTCGGATCACGGTTTAGGGGAGGTTTGGGAAGAATTTCAAGTTGGGTGAGGCTGCGCACGCCGTGACGGATAGCCGTCGCCACACAATCGGTTCCCGTATCGCCACCGCCAATCACAATCACATGCTTAGCTTCGGCGGACACAAAATGAGGCGCCGGTTTTCCGTCCAGAAGACTTTGGGTGTTGGCGTGAAGAAATTCCATGGCAAAATGAACGCCTGAAAGCTCCCTGCCCGGGATAGGCAGATCCCGGGGCCGGGTCGCCCCCATGCAAAGCAACACGGCGTCAAATTCTTTGAGCAGTTTTTCTGCGGGATAATTTTTTCCCACTTCCGTATTCAGTCGAAACTCGATGCCGGCTTCTTTCATCAATGTCACGCGGCGCTCGACAACTTTTTTTTCAAGTTTCATATTGGGGATACCATACATCAAGAGCCCGCCCGCGCGGTCGGCGCGCTCAAAAACAGTGACCCAATGCCCTGCCTTATTCAGCTGGCTTGCCCCAGCCAGGCCGGCCGGACCCGAGCCCACCACTGCCACTTTTTTCCCCGTTCTCTTTTGGGGCAAATCTACAGTCATCCAACCCTGTTCAAATCCTTTGTCAGCAATAGCCGATTCAATATTTTTGATGGTCACGGGAGGGCTGGTAATACCGAGCACGCAGGAGCCTTCGCAAGGCGCGGGGCAAACCCTGCCGGTAAACTCGGGGAAATTATTGGTGCGCAAAAGCCGCACAAGCGCTTCCTGCCAAAATCCGCGATACACCAGATCATTCCATTCCGGAATCAAATTGTGAAGCGGACAGCCGCGGGCCATTCCCGAAAGAAGTTCTCCGGAGTGGCAAAAAGGAACTCCGCAATCCATGCAGCGAGCTCCCTGATTCCCGAGCTCCTCCTCCGGCATGGGCAAATGGAATTCGTCCCAATTTTTGATCCGGACGAGGACGGGAATGTCCTCGGGCGTCTGGCGTTCTATTGTTTTAAAACCAGTAGGGTTTCCCATGATAAATAGTGCACCAGGGCACCAGTTACCAGAGCATCAGAAAAAACTGTTTGTTTTTACCGGTGCGCTGGTGTGCTGGTGTGCTGGTGCTCCGTTTTAATTCCCCCCGACTCGGGAGAGGTCTTTACAGTTTTCCTCAAACGCCGCCATAACGGCTTCTTCGCCGCTCAACCCTGTGCTTTTCACCCGATCCAGAGCCATCAGCACGCGTTTGTAATCTTTAGGCATCACGCGAACAAACTTCGGAACCATCTCATCCCAAAGCCCAAGAATGCGAGCCGCATAAGCACTGCCCGTGTATTCAATATGACGATGAACCATTTCACGAAGGAAGGCGATTTCTTCGGGAGAGTCCAGGCGCTCAAGCGCCACCATTTGTTGATTTAAACGCGTGGAAAAATCACCCTCGAGATCCAGCACATAAGCAACGCCGCCGGACATCCCCGCCGCGAAATTGCGTCCCGTCGAGCCCAGCACAATCACGCGTCCGCCGGTCATGTACTCACAGCCGTGGTCTCCCACCGCTTCCACAACGGCATGCACGCCGCTATTTCGCACACAAAATCGCTCGCCCGCCACACCGCGGATAAAAGCCTCTCCGGAAGTGGCTCCGTAAAAAGCGACATTGCCGACCACAATATTTTCCTCAGGCTTAAATGTGGATTTCCGTGGCGGATACACGATAATTCTTCCGCCTGAAAGCCCCTTGCCGATGTAGTCATTGGAATCGCCCTCAAGCTCCAGTGTAATTCCGTGCGGCAGAAAGGCGCCGAAACTTTGCCCCGCCGAGCCCTGAAAATGAAGATGAATGGTTCCGTCCGGAAGTCCTTTGGCGCCGTAGCGGCGCGTCACTTCGCTTCCAAGAATGGTTCCTACTACGCGATTCGTGTTCCGGATAGGCAATGTGGCGTGAACTTTTTCGCCGCGCGAAAGCGCGGGCTCGGCCAGTTCCAGAAGCACCTGATTATCCAGCGCGTTGGTGAGACCATGATCCTGTGCAATCTGGCAGCAAGTGCCCACTCCCTTTGGCACATCGGGCAAGTGAAGAATATTTGAATAATCCAACCCACGGGCTTTCCAGTGGTTCACGGCCTTTTTGAAATCAAGCCTGTCGGTGTGTCCCACCATTTCACTCACGGTGCGCAGCCCCAGTTTGGCCATCAGTTCGCGCATTTCTTCGGCGATAAAACGCATGAAATTGACAACATGAGCAGGATTCCCGCGAAATTCTTTTCGAAGCTCCGGGTCTTGCGTGGCTACGCCGACCGGACAAGTATTCAAGTGGCAGGCCCGCATCATAATGCATCCCAACACGACAAGCGGCGCAGTGGCAAAACCAAACTCTTCGGCGCCGAGCAGCGAGGCAATCACCACATCGCGGCCGGTCTTCAGCTGTCCGTCGGTTTCCACCACAATGCGGCTTCGCAAATTATTCAGCACCAAAGTCTGATGCGTCTCGGCCACACCCAACTCCCAGGGAACACCCGCGTGCTGTATGCTGGAAAGAGGCGAAGCGCCTGTTCCTCCGTCATAACCGCTGATCAGCACCACGTCGGCATGCGCCTTGGCCACTCCTGCCGCAATGGTGCCCACTCCCACTTCAGAAACCAGTTTCACATTGATGCGGGCGCGCGGATTCGCGTTCTTCAGATCATGAATCAGCTCGGCCAAGTCTTCAATCGAATAGATATCATGATGCGGAGGCGGTGAAATCAGTCCCACACCGGGTGTGGAATGCCGTGTCTTGGCTATCCAGGGATATACTTTCTGGCCCGGAAGCTGGCCGCCCTCGCCGGGTTTGGCGCCTTGCGCCATCTTAATTTGAAGCTCATCGGCATTGACTAAATACTCACTGGTAACGCCAAACCGCCCGGAAGCCACCTGTTTAATCGCGCTCCGTTTGGAATCGCCATTTGGCTCCGGAACGAAACGGGCAGCGTCTTCGCCCCCCTCGCCTGTATTGCTTTTTCCGCCGATGCGATTCATCGCAATCGCAAGCGACTCGTGCGCCTCCTGGCTGATAGAACCATAAGACATAGCGCCGGTTTTAAAACGTTTCATGATGGACTCTGCCGGTTCCACCTCTTCAAGTGGAATGGGTTTGGCGGCAAACTTCAATTCGAAAAGACTTCGCAGGGTGCAGAGATGCTCAGACTGCTCATTGACCAACGTGGAATATTCGGTGAAAGTCTTCTTGTCGTTGGTGCGGCAGGCCCGCTGAAGCTTGTGAATCGTGTCGGGATTAAAGAGATGATATTCTCCTTCGGCTCGCCACTGATACGTGCCGCCGGACTCAAGCGCCTGGCCATTCGATTCCCGCGCAGGAAAAGCCGCGCGATGGCGTTTTGAGATTTCTTCAGCCAGCTCTTCCAGTCCGATGCCTTCCACGCGAGAGGGTGTCCAGGTGAAATAACGATCGATGACTTTTTGATTGATGCCGATCGCCTCGAAAATTTGAGCGCCCCGGTAACTTTGAATGGTGGAAATGCCCATTTTCGACATGGTTTTCACCACACCTTTTGCCACCGCCTTGACATAATTTTTCACTGCAGTTTTGTGATCCATGCCCATGAGGACGCGCTGCCGGATGAGATCATCCAAACTTTCAAAAGCCAGGTAGGGATTAATGGCTCCCGCCCCGTATCCGATAAGCAGTGCATAATGATGCACTTCACGCGGCTCGCCTGATTCCAAAATGAGCCCCACGCGGGTGCGTGTTCCCTCACGAATCAAATGATGATGCAATCCTGAAACCGCCAACAGGGCCGGAATAGTGGCATGCTTGGCATCCACCCCACGATCCGAAAGAATCAGAACATTCACTCCTTCGCCAATCGCCTTGCTTGCTTTTTCATAAAGCGCCTCAAGAGCCGATCCCAGAGCGTGCGCGCCTTCATCTATTGAATATAGAATAGACAGAGTCATGGATTTGAAATCGGGATGGTTCACATGCTTTAATTTTTCAAATTCTTCATTGGTGAGAATCGGACTGGCAAGCTTGATGAGCCTGGCGCTTTTGGGAACCGGCTCGAGCAAATTCCCTTCTCGCCCCACCAGTGTGTCGGTTGCAGTCACGATTTCTTCGCGAATGCAATCAATAGGCGGATTGGTCACCTGCGCAAATAATTGCTTGAAATAATTGTACAGCAACTGAGGCCGGCTTGAGAGCACGGCCAGTGGGGCGTCATTGCCCATCGAGCCTACAGGCTCCACCCCGTTTTGCGCCATGGGCAGAAGAATTTTCCTGAGCTCTTCGAAGGTATAACCAAATGCCTTCTGGCGCGCCAAAACGGTTTTGTGGTCGGGCTCCGCAATATTCAGCGGCTCAGGTAAATCTTCAAGACGCACCAGGTTTTCATCCAACCAGAGGCGATAAGGATGTTCCGTAGCAATCTTTTTCTTCAGCTCCTGATCCGCAACAATGCGTCCCTCTTGAGTGTCCACCAGAAACATGCGCCCGGGCTGAAGCCTTCCCTTCTCCAGCACATTTTCGGGAGCCACGTCCAGCACGCCGACTTCAGAAGCCATAATCACCAGTCCGTCTTTGGTGACATAGTAGCGTGAAGGGCGAAGACCGTTGCGATCCAGGACTGCGCCAATCTGGACACCATCGGTAAAAGCAATGGAAGCCGGGCCGTCCCACGGTTCCATGAGCGCGCTGTGGTATTCATAGAAGGCTTTTTTTTCATCACTCATGCTCTCGTGATTGGACCAAGGCTCGGGGATCATCATCATCACGGCATGCGGGAGTGAGCGTCCGGCGAGCACTAAAAATTCCAGGCAATTGTCGAACATGGCCGAATCCGAGCCGTCCGGCGGAATGATAGGGAGCAGTTTCTTGATGTCCTCACCCAATAGTCCCGATTCACAAAGCGCCTGACGCGCGTGCATCCAATTGACATTGCCCCTGAGTGTGTTGATTTCTCCGTTGTGCGCAATGAATCGATACGGATGGGCACGCATCCAGCTGGGAAAAGTATTCGTGCTGAATCGGGAGTGCACCAAAGCCAGCGCGCTTTCTATGGAAGGCTCAAGAAGTTCCGGATAAAAATCTTCCAGTTGATCCGCCATGAGCATCCCTTTATAGACCAGGGTGCGGTAGGAAAGGCTGGCAATGTAAAAATAGTCGCCGCCTTTTACTTTGCCATAACGGATGGCGTTTTCGCCGCGGCGGCGAATCACATAAAGTTTGCGTTCAAAAGCCATGTCATCTTCAATTTTGGCGCTTCGGCCTACGAAAATCTGACGGATAAATGGCTCTCCAAATTTTGCGGTTTCTCCCAGCTGGCTGTCGTGGGTAGGCACTGTACGCCAGCCCAGAAAATGCTGGCCCTCCTGGCGGATAATATCTTCGAATATTCTTTCGCAATTTTTTCGCTGGCCGGCGTGGGGAGGCAAAAACACCATACCCACCCCATACTCGCCCGGTTTTGGCAGATAAATACCCAGGCCTCTTGAAACTTCTTTTAAAAAACCATGCGGAATTTGGAGGAGGATTCCGGCCCCATCACCCGTGTTTTTCTCAGCGCCGCTGGCGCCCCGGTGATGAAGATTACGAAGCACCTCAAGGGCGGAGCGGACTATTTTGTGAGACTTTCTCCCTTTCACATCCACGACAAAGCCCACACCACAGGCCTCATGTTCAAATGAGGGGTGATAAAGCCCCTGAGCCGGCATGCCATTGGGAGTGAGTTGTTTAGATAGGTTTTCCATACATTTGCGATTATGCCATGATGGAAATTCTTTGGCTAGAATTTTCTGACATACTTAGCATACCGAGCAAAGTGACTGTCACTTTAGTGACTGTCACTTCAGTGACTGTCACTTTAGTGTTAGTGCGCCCCAAACCTATAATTCCGCCGGAGGCATCGATAACAAACTCTTGAGCTTCACGAGATGGCTCGCCCAGGCTTTCAGCCTGCGGGTTTAAAGGATCTGTACCCGAGATTTTTTCAATGACCTGCATAATGGGCGAAAAGTCAGGGCATTGTTCCAATGCAATTCTGGCATAATGAATCCGCGCTTCCAAATTATGTACTCTTGAAAGCGCTTTCATCCATCTTTCGCCCCACCAGGAATAAGAAATTACACCCGCCCTGCTTTCTCGAAAAAAATAAGCCAAAACTTCCGGTGAGAATAGGGCGAGACTTGTTGAATCAGCTCCCATTTTTTCCTGAAACTCGGCGAATGTCAGCGCGTTAGGTTGCGGATTTTTTATAAATTCGGCGCCACGGAAAAAAGAGTGCGCCTGTTCTCTTGAGCCAAGCCGCCAATAAATACGCGAAAGCAAACTGAGGGCGGGCAGATATAAGGGATCCGCCAATCGCATAACCACAAGTAAACCGATGGCGAGTGTATCTTCCCCCAAGGCATGAAACAATTCGGCGTAGACATAATCCACCATGAAAAGATCCCATGGCCTTTGCATCACCAAAGCGGCTATTTCGGCATTGCCCAATGCCTCATGCACAGCTTGCCAATTTTTTTCTTCATAACTTTTTATGGCCCCATAAATAGATAATAAGGGGGTCTCTGTAGCTAACTGCAATGCTTCATGAAATGCTTCCTCTTCTGCACTCGTTAATTCGAGTTTTCGATTGGCGAAGATGAGGCCTATATAGGCCTTTTCGAGCTCAGTCGGGATGAGTTCGTTTCGAGCGGATTGAATCAGAGTTGAAAAATCATCTTTTGCCTCTCCATATTTATGTAAAAATAATCTGGCCACTCCTCTCAGTCTGCGAATGATGAACTTCGCCTGCCGGTTGAAAGCTGAGGCATAGGGTGCCTCAAGAGCTTCCGAAGTTTTTTCTTCCAAAAGTTTATAATCGCCTAATGCGTAATAAGCTCTGATTTGACAGAATAAGATACCGGCCAATTCACTTTCTCTATTTTCATATTCCTTCTCTTTATGGATCAGTCTCGAAGCTTTTGCAAAATTCTGGAGCGCCGGCACCCATGCTTCTTGACCCAGCAAAATTCTTCCCTTGTAGATGTAATAAAGCGGCCCTAACTCGCTCTCATTATTTGGAGTAAGCCGGCAGATTTCTAAGAGCGTTTCACGAGCCTCTACCCACTTCTGTTCTCGTACCTGATTTTCTACTTTGGCAGTGAGTTTTTGCAGCTTTGCTTCAAGTTCCGCGTCTTCCTCAACGCTATCGTCCACTAGAACAAAAAGTGCGTTGTCGGCATCACTGAAAAATCCGCTTTGATCGGGTAGTATCTCCTCATCAGATTCAAACTCTTCACCCCCTCCAAAATCAGGCTGCCGGCCAAATTCTTTTGCGCGCCATCTCTCATATTCCTCATCCGTCATGCCCAGACTGGAAGCCGTGGGAGTGTTCTCTTCTTCAAGTGATTCGAGAGATGCTGTGGGAGGCGTGCGCCAAACAGGCTGGGACCGGATATTTTTGATGCCTCTGTTATTT
>JACQQR010000243.1 GCA_016206875.1 Candidatus Omnitrophota bacterium | reverse complement strand
TTTGGAATTTGGGCGTGCTCTTGTACCGCGCGACCACAGGTTCCTTTCCTTTCAAAGAAAAAAAGGCCATTGAAATCGGCGGCCCCAAAGCGCTTCGCGAAGTAATTTTAGAAGATGATCTTGTCTCACCCGCCGTGATGGCCCATCGAAATCATCGCGCGCCAATTCCGTTGGCACTCACTCAACTCATCACGCGCATGCTCGGGAAAAATCCCCGCACACGCATTCAAAGCATGGAAGAAGTGGAGCGCACATTAAAGTCGATTGACTGGCAGCGAGGTCCTTTTGCCAATGGCGACGAAGCTTCAACACGTCCCGCCGGAGGCTCTGCCGAAGCGAAATCTCTAAGAGATTCCGACACAGTGCCTTTTTGGATTCGATGGATTCCCAAAGCCAGTTGGCGGAGTCAAGCGGCTGTGCGGCAATCTCGAAGTAATTTTGAAGCCGGAAGAGTACGCAGGGCGCTAGCGGAAGTGGAATTCGTCCTTTCTTTTGAATCAAAAAATGAAGAAGCTCTCCTGCTTCGAGTTGAAATTTTACATCGCATGGGCCAAGATGAAAAAGCCATCGAGCCTTTTGATGCCATGGTTGAGGAAAAGGATACGACAGCGCGGCATGTATTGCGCGCGCGCGCCCACTTGATTTTGGGTAATTATGATGAAGCTATAGTAGATGCCAGGCATGATGATGATCTTTTACTACGCGAAAGTTATGCAAAAAAGGCTTTTCGGGATGAAGATCTTTCTGCGCTCGTGAAAGCGCTACACACTTGTATTTCTATAACTGGAAAAGTCGAGGCTGGCCCCATCGTGGAACTACTGGAAAAGTATCCAGCTCGAAATACTGCTAGTTTTCGCAAAGAATTTAGTGAAAAAATTCAAAGTGTTTCTGCTTTTATCCGTAAGCCGGAGGATTTAAAAGAGCTCTTCGACTGTAGTTTTATTGACCGTAGTCTTTCCGACCTTCAATGGCTAACACGAGTTCGGTCATTGGATGAAACTTTGCTGAGGGCCCGATTCGATACCGTGTGGAATCGTTATCGGGAGCAAGTAGACCAAGCGAATACAGGAGTAGGCCAATGGAATCGGGTGATTGAATTAGAAGAAGGAAGGAATTGGGAATCATTCTTGGGCCGGGCGGAGGCGCATTCTTGGGCTGGGGAAGCGGATCAGGCCGAGCGAGATTATCAAAAAGCCGCGCAGATGAATCCCACTGAAACGCGAATTTACACCAGTTGGGCCGAGCACCGCGTTTCGCGCGCGCCGAATTTGATCGGCGCTGTGGAGCCCTTCGATCGAGCTGTCCAGCTAGACTCAACGGCTGTTTCACTCACGCGCCGCGCGGAATTGTTTCTGCAGCTAGAAGATTACGAAAGAGCACTCCGCGATTTTGAGGCGGCTCAGAGAAAAGAGGCGAGCGCCGCGCACTTGGCGGGCATCATTTTGGCCCAAGCCCAGTTGGGACGCGACGACAAAATGCGCGAAAACATCACGCTTCTTTCCGGAGTGTCTATCCCCGAAAAAGACAAAGCTCAAGTAAAAGAATATTTGACGCGTCTGGTTCAACTGAAAAATCGTGAGGGCCGCTACGAAGAAGCCGCCGAATTGACGGATTGGGCGATGGGCTTCGATTGGTTTCAAGAAGGGTTTGATCCATTTAGGGAGGCCGCCAGTCATCCCTATGAACAATGGCTGGTATTCATAGATCGAGACATCCAGCTCAAACACCGCTCCAACCAGGAAGCCACAGGCGCCGAGGTGCAATCCTTGACGCCGGCAGAACTGGCTCGAGAGAGAAGCCGTTTTCTCGCCCAAGTAATGGACTCTTCCAAAGCGCCCGCTTTACCAAATCATTACTTGGGGGCTGTTACCACTTCCTTATTAAGACACGTGTTTTTCGAGCGCCACCCCTCCGGCCGCTCGTTCGATGCCGCCAGGATTTTAATCAACATGCGTGTGCGTATTGACGGAGAGAATGGGCGAGGAAGCATTGGAACTTCAGATATGGCAGAAGAAGCTTTATCACTGCCCTATATCAATACGGTTGAAAATCGATTGGTGCGCGCAAAATGGGGCAATTATGGGCAAAAGTAAGAGGAATTTGAAGCCGCCTTGGCTCTGGAGC
>JACQQR010000252.1 GCA_016206875.1 Candidatus Omnitrophota bacterium | reverse complement strand
CGTCGGTCGTCGGTCGTGAGTTTTCGGTTCCTGCTTCTGTTGTTCGAGAAGCAGCTCAGGAGAAATACGACGTATCTTCTAAAAGCCAAGTATCCGCTTTAACTGACGACCGACGACTCACGACTGACGACTGCGTTTCTGACGGCTTGTTGCCCGAACATCTCAATTCTATCCGCATTCTCGGCCAGGCGCATGCCAGCTTTATTGTGGGAGAATATGCCGGCGGAGTTGTCATTATCGATCAACACGCGGCGCATGAGCGCGTTCAATTCGAGCAGGTGCTCGAATCATTGGAAAAGGGAGGCGTCGAAAGCCAGGGGCTGCTTATGCCTGTGCTGGTGCAATGCACGGTTGAAGAGGAGATACGGCTTAAAGCGGCGCTTGATGTGCTTGTTATTACGGGATTTAAGATTGAACCTTTTGGACAGAAAACGTATGCCGTGCAGGCAGTGCCTTCGTTTGTTTCAGAATCGAATGTGGAGCAGTTTCTCAAAGATTATTTAGCGCGGCGCGAGCATGTACCCGGCCTCGGTCCTATGAAAGAGCGCAGAGAAGAAATAGCCGCTTTGATTGCTTGTAAAGGTCGCTCGGTCAAGGCCCACGACAAAATGATGCCGGAAGAAATGTCTGCCTTGCTCCAGGCGCTCGGGAACACCCGTTCTCCTTTCTCTTGCCCGCACGGCCGCCCCGTGCTTCTTAAACTCCCTGTAGCTGACTTCGAGAAGCATTTTGGGAGGAAATAAATCCATAGTCGATAGACCATAATCCATGGTCTATCCTATTTGCCCCCTCTTGGTTTATCAGCTAAACTTAGGTTAAATAAGCAGTTGCGTATCTTTTGACGCACGGAGTCACTTATGGATTTGGATCAGAGCATCCGAGGATGGATGCGAAGAAAAGACGCGCTCGATTTCAGGGACTATTACTACGCCCTTCAGATTTTATGCTACACCACGTGGGCTCTTGTGCCTCTAGGCGTCATTACCGCGGGATTTGTTGAAGAAACCCGGATGATGTTCCTCGGTTTGAGCGCTGCCGCCGTACTTGTAACCATATTATTTCTCCTGCCCAGCTTTTTTTGGAAGCCCCCGAAGTATGCTTCGAGCCTTTTTTGGATATATACTGCTTTAGTCACCGGAATGGAAACATTCGCCATTTATTTTTCCGGAGGCGTCTTGAGCCCCGCCTGCTGGCTTTATTTTTTGACTGTATCCGAACTCATTGCCTTACTTTCTCCGGTAAGAAGCTTGTTTGTGGCGGCCACCGACGCGCTTCTTCTGTTCGGCATGTTGTTTTTGGAGACGACGGGGGCGCTGCCTCACGGAGGCCCGGATTTATCCGGCGCATTTTTTGGCTTAGAAAACCGTTTTGCCTGGCTTTGGATTTTGATCGGGTTCGGCGCTATTTTGCTCAGCCTTTTGGTGTATACGCTGCGCAGAAAGGCCGCCGATTCGGAATCTGCCAATGCCCTCTTGGCCGAGCAGGCGGATGAACTGAAACATCAAATGGACATTGCGGAACATAAACACATGGCCACAGAAATGAAGAATCAGGAGTTGGAAAAAAACCGGGAGTCAATTTTCAAATTGATGCATCATGTGGAAGAGGTGAACAAGCGCCTGAGAATTCAGGGCGGTGAACTGGAAAGCCGCAAAGATGAGCTGGAAAGTTTAAATAAGCGCCTTTTAACCAAACAAGAAGAGCTGATTCGATCGACGGAAGAATTGGAAAAGGCCAATACAGAACTTCAGAAACTGGATTATATGAAATCAGAATTTATTTCAACAATCAGCCATGAAATTCGAACCCCGCTGACTTCCATCCAGGAAGGCGTTTCCCTGATTACCGAAAAGGCGTTTGGGCCTCTCAATCCTCAGCAGGAAAAATTTATGAACATCATTCACGGCAATGTCCAGCGTTTGAGCGCGCTGATTCATGATATTTTGGATTTATCCAAGCTGGAGTCGGGGCTGATGCAGTTCCGTAAGAGCTCGGTGGATATCAAGCAGCTCATTTATGGCGTTGTTGAGTCCATGAAAGCGTTTGCCTTGCGCCGGCGTTTAATTCTTGGCACGTCTTTCGGCCAGGATCTGCCTCTCGTTTACGGGGATGAGCAAAGAATCGGGCAAGTGCTCATCAATTTAATAGGCAATGCCATCAAATTTACTCAAGAACAAGGGATGATTGTGGCGAGCGCGCATCCTGTGCCGGGCGAAGAATTAATTCAGGTCACCGTGGTGGACACCGGCAAGGGAATTCCGAAAGAGGAAATTTCGGAAATTTTTAATAAATTTTATCAAATCAGCCGTGAAATAGGCGGTGGCCCGAAGGGCACCGGCCTGGGCCTTCCGATTTGCCAGCAGATTGTGCAGCTGCACGGCGGAAAAATTTGGGCGGAAAGCGAACCCGGGCGCGGCAGCAAATTTACGTTCACCTTGCCGGTGTTTTCTGTCGAAAATTATCTGCAAGACCTATTCAGGGACATGGTAGTAAAATCCGAACAGCGCGGGCAAAAAATTTCGTTTGTTTTATATAAAATTTTAGACTATCCCTTTTTGAAAAAAGGCACGGCGCCTAAGCAATTGGAACAATTATTCAGCCAATTTACCGATAGAATACTTTCCAAAATATCGGGGGATGCGCGGATGGTCACGGATATGGAAAATGGGCAAGTGCTTATGTTAAAAAGCAGCGATGAGGAAATCGCCGCGGCATTGCCTGAGGAAGGCCAGGCGCCGTACAATACGGAGAGTTTCTTTCTCGGAAATCACGTGGTTTCGATCAAAGTGCATGAAGGCCACGCCTTTTATCCGGAAGACGGAGACACCAAAGAAAAACTTTTGGCTTTTTTGGGTATGCATAATGAAATGCTTGCGCAGTTTAAGCCATAAACAATAGGAGGAAGCATGAAGTCACTGAAAATCATTCAGTTCAGTTTTGTCTTTGCAGCATTGATGTTCTGTATGAATTCCGCCGTTGCAGAAGAAGCGGAAAATTCTGTCGAGGAAAACAAAAAAAAATCCGGGAATCCCGTCATTGACGCTCCCGTGGAAACGCTTCGTGTACTCTACGGAGGATTTCAAGGATTCGGCAGCGCATTCGATGGTTTTGTCACGGGAGACAAGGCGCCCGAAGGCAGCATGGACGGAAAACAAGATCCGCTCCCAATCACTAGTTTTGAAGATCGCTATAATGAACTACAACAAATGGATTACGGAGTTGGGAGCACCAGTGATTTTGCGCAGACAGATACAGAAAATTAAGCCTGAAAAAATTTGCCTTCGCGGCCTGAGTGAGCGCGAACTCAGCCGGCTTTCCACCCAACTCGGTGAGCAAGCGTACCGCGGTGCTCAACTGGCCCGCTGGATTTACGGAGAGAATGTATCTTGTTTCAAGCAAATCAACAACCTGCCTCAAGCTTTTCTCAACACACTGCAAGAACGCACGGAGCTTTCCAATTTGGAGTGGGTGGAAACCGGCGTTTCTTCCGACAGAAGCGAAAAATTTCTTTTCCGCACGCAAGATAATCTGTATGTAGAAACAGTTTGGATTCGAAAGAACGGCCGCAATACCGTATGCCTTTCCTCACAAGTGGGCTGCAAAATGAACTGCTCGTTTTGCGCCAGCTCCAAGGGCGGGTTCGTGAGAAATCTTTCCGCCTCTGAGATTACGAGCCAGCTTGCGCTCGTGCAGGCCCGGGTGAAGGAGCCGGTGCACAATTTGGTGTATATGGGAATGGGTGAGCCGCTTGAGAATGTAGATGCCGTGATGAAATCCATAGAAATCGTTCACTCACCTTGGGGGTACGGCATTGGCTCAAGGCGCATCACGGTGTCTACCGTGGGTTTGGTGCCGGGCATAGAAAAATTTTCTGAAAAAACATTACGGCAAGTGCGCCTTTCGATTTCCATTCACTCGCCTTTTGACCGGACGCGCAGCCGGATTGTTCCCATCAACCGCAAGTACTCGCTGAAGACGCTCATGCAAACGCTGGTGCAACATCGGGCGAAATTCGGGCGTGAGTACACTTTTGAATACACGCTGCTTCAAGGGGTGAACGATTCAGACAAAGATGCGCATGAGCTGGCTCGGTTAGCCAAGCAAACAGGCTCTAAAGTGAATTTGATTGCCTACAACCCCATCGAAGATGCGGAGTTTGAGCGCCCCGAGTTATCCCGTATGCGCGCTTTCCGGCGCATTCTCGACCGTCATCACGTGCGCAATACGCTGCGCATTTCCTCCGGCGTAGACATCAACGCCGCCTGCGGGCAGCTGCGGCTCAAGAAAATCGAAAGTCGAAATACGAAAGTCGACTTTCGAGATTAGCTCCCATTGCTAATCCTGGATTCCTGCCTGCCTGCCGGTAGGCAAGGCTTCCGCAGGAATGACAGCAAGCTCCCACGGTTCTTGCAGATTTCGTTTCTCTAATTCCCTCGTAAAATACCCGCCGGTATAGGCGTCCAAATGTGCGGTCAATTCTCGAATTTCTTGGGCTCTTTGGATTTGGGATCGAATATCTTCCGGAGGCTCCAGCATGAGTTCCATAATTTTTCTCTGCCGCTCAAAATAAATGCGTGTTACGTTCGAAAGCAGTTCACTGCGCAGCTCGGTCATGAGTTTGCTCCGGCTGTCGATTGCGGTTTGATCCGGGCTCCAGATTAAATCGGCTAAGCTCCACGTGACGTTGATTTGCTCATCCCATGAAGATTCTTCCGGCCCGGCAATGAACACGTCGGGATTATTCGTGCCCCCCCGGTCAATGTCGACGTTTTGCGCGCGCGAACGACTCAGCCCGGCGGAAACTCTGGGCAGGAAGTTCCGAAGGCGCGACTCGCGCTGCCACCGATCAATTTTTTGAGGGTGCACGCCGCTATAGCCCATAACGGCTTCATGCACTCCTCGGATATCCGGTTCTCGAAGAAAATAGAAGCGCGCCGCCTCCGGAGAAACGCCGGGGACTTCTTCGAGCCAGCCGGCCCGAATTTCTATGGGAGATAAAGCCAGGCTATAAACGCCGGAAGAATTTACGGCGTATAATTTTTCTTCTTCTCCGCCGTGAAAAGATAAATCATGAATACGAACGCCGTCCATCCCGTTCTTGAGTGGATGCCAGCGGTTTTCCCGCGCTTCATATTGATATACGCCCGAATCCGTAGCGGCAAAAAGCCTTTGGTTTCTTCCGGCAGCCGCAATTCGATAAATTTTTTTGGACCCAAGTCCAAACATGGGAAATGCCCGCCAATTTGCTCCTCCGTCTTTGCTTTCTAACATACCCGTGACGGATGCCAATAAAAGCGAAGATTCAAACCGGCATATATCGAAAAGCATTTGTTGTGCTTGCGGCGTTTCCTCAGCCTCGGCCTCAGCCGGCAAACCCGAACTATAAAGTTGCTTTAAATTTTTTCCGTTGCGGCTCACGGCATATATGGAAGAAGAGGTAAGAATCAAGAATTCATTGTCACGGGACGACTCGGGCAGAAGAATCTTGAGAATAGTTTTTGCGCCCAAAGTAAATAATTCCCGCTGCCAGGTTTCGCCGCCGTCCAATGTCCAAAACAAACCGCCTTGCGTGCCCAACAAAAGAATATCCGGATCAGTGGGATGAAAGGTGAGGCAAGTGCAATTCCGCTCTTTTGCGTTCGGCGGGCTGAACAATAATTTGAATTCATTGCCCAAATCTTGGCTTATGAATAGCCCTTCTGTCGAAAGCAGGTAAAGCGTAGAAGGGTGATGCGGCGAAACATAGCTTCGATGAATCTCGGCCTCGGTTTTTCCGGATAATTCAAAAACGCGTGTCCAATGCCCGCCTTCATCCAGGCTGCGCCAAAGACGATGACGGGAGTCCAAGAAGATGATTCGAGGGGTCACACTCGACGCAGTGATAGAGCCGAAGTGCGCTTCAAGGACTCCCGAAGAAATTTTTTTCCACTCGCCCTCGGGCGGGTTTTGCGCCGCCAGCGGAGCGGATAGGAGAGATACCAGAACAATCGTAATCTCTTAGCGGGATGGGAGAAGGGAGTGCTTCGCTTCACAAATTGGTGTAGCGTTTCCCCTCTCCCTCGCGCAGCAGAGGGAGAGGGACTCAGGG
>JACQQR010000244.1 GCA_016206875.1 Candidatus Omnitrophota bacterium | reverse complement strand
GGGGCAAATCGAGTGTTCGATCACCCTCCGTCGTTAGGTTGTACAGCTCAATCTGTAGGCCCGGGAAATGGCTAAGAAGCTGGGTTTTCACTTCTTCAGCTTGAAGTACCGCAAGGCGGCTAGAGCGCGAGCCAATTATAATTTTTGATTTCATAAATAACCCGGACGGTAGTCGGTAGACAGTAGTGGGTAGTGGGTAGAAAACAACCTGCTTTTCACTACCCACTACCCACTGTCACTTCGGTTTTCTAAACAGTGCCTCAATCACTTCCAAATATCTTTGTGTCGCGCCATTGCCCGCCGCCTCTTTCAACTTTTCGAGGGGCGCATGCAATATTTTTCCGCGAATGCGGTCAATCAAAATTTTGCGTTCTTCAGATGAAATCTGCTTGAGATGCCGCTCCACTTCTTCTTCCACGCACTGTGTTACATAATCGCGGAAACTCCGGATCACTTCGGATGAGTCCAGCATGCCCTGCCATTTGGAAAATTCTTCGGCATGATGGAAAATCATGCGCTCACAGGCCTCAATTTCCTTTTTGCGGCCTTTTAAATTTTCTCCGACTACGCTTTTTAGGTCATCGATATTGTAGAGATACACATCGTCGATAGCCCCTACGCGGGCATCAATATTTCTGGGCACGGCAATATCGATAAAAAACAGCGGCTTGTGGCGTCGGGCCGACATAATCGCGGCAACCGCTTCATAACCCGCCAGAATGCCCGGAGCCGAGGTGGAGGAAATAACAATGTCTACTTGCTCAAGCGATTTTGTCCATGCGTCCCACGGAATGACTTCGGCGTTGAAAGGGCAGGCCAGCGCCTTGGCTTTCTCCTCTCGCCGGCCGGCAATCAAGATGGCTCCTGCGCCCGAGGAAACCAGGTGCTTCAAAAGAAGTGCACTCATTTCCCCCGAGCCCAGCACCAGCACCTTTTCCCCATGCAGGCGGCCGAATATTTTTTCAGCCAATTCAACGGCGGCGGAGGGGACGCTGACCGCCCCCTCATTAATGCGTGTTTGAGTGCGCGCCTGTTTTGAAACGGTCAGTGCGCGCTCCAGCAAGCGGCTCAAAACAGGCCCGGATGCGTGCTCGGCCTGCGCCAGTTGATACGCCTCTTTTATTTGGCCCAAAATTTCATTCTCTCCGAGCACCAGCGAATCCAATCCGCAGGAAACGCGGAATAGGTGCTTCACCGCTTCCTCATCTTGATACTGATACAAATAAAACTCGAATTGGCCGGTTTCCGCTTGGTGTATTTCGGACAAAAATTTTTCGAATCCCTTGCGCGTTTCGTGAGGCCGGTCCGTGACAAAGCAAGCCTCCACGCGGTTGCATGTAGAAAGCAAAAACCATTCGGAAGCGGGAACCGTTTGCTTCATACGGTGAACCGCTTCAGGCAGTGCCTGCTTTGAGAACGCAAACCGTTCCCGCGTAGCCACGGGGCAAGTTTTGTGGTTCAGTCCTATATTGAGAATATTCATGTGGGACGGGCGCCTTGGAGCCTTACGTTTATTGAACGCGATGAATCTGGGCGTCAAAAAAACTCAGCCCCAGAAAGATGAGCAGAATGGATGAGAATGCCAGCACGCTCAAAATCACCATCTTTCTTCCACGCACAGCAGAAAAAAAATGAAAATAAAAAAGTGCGGTATAAATCAGCCACGCCAGCACGCTGGAAATGAGCTTGGAATTCCAAAGCCAGAATGTGCCGAATTCAGTTTTCAGCCACGCAAAACCGGAAAAGAGCGCCAAAGTTAAAATGGGAAGCCCGGCTAAAAGCCCCCCAAATACGCCTTTCTCCAGCGCTTCCAGCGACATGCCCTGTACCGGTTTGTGTTTCTTCAGCAAATGGTCTTGATATAAATACAGCAGGCCGGCGATAAAAGAGAATGCGAAACAAAAATAAGCTGAAAACGCCGCGGCCACGTGCACCCCAAAATAAATTTGATTCCCCGGCCGGCCGGCGAAAAATTGCTGCAATGAATCAAAGCCGGCAAATCCGATAATAACCAATACCAGCGTAGACAAGAAAATAATTAATAAGTGCAAGATATTCATTGAGAAGCCTACTCAAAACTTTCTTTTCTGCCCGGAAATTTTCCGCTATGCACGTCTTCAATATAACTGCGAATGGCCGCCAACATGACCGGCCTCAGTGTGGCATACTCGCGCACAAAACGGTATTGACGGCCCTCACCCATGCCCAGCAAATCCGTTACCACCAGCACCTGCCCGTCACAGCCGGTGCCCGCCCCAATGCCAATGGTGGGGACACGCACGGATTGAGTAATCTTTGAAGCTAAATTTTTGGGAACGCATTCTAACACCAAAGAAAATACGCCGAGCCCGGCGAGCAGGCGGGCATCCGCAAAAATTTTTCTGGCGTCACGGGTGCTGCGGCCCTGGATTTTATATCCGCCAAAAAACTCTACCGATTGCGGCGTCAGGCCCAAGTGGCCCATCACAGGAATTTTTGATGCCACCAGCGCCGAAATGGTTTTGGCTTCTTCCCGCCCGCCTTCCAGCTTCACGGCATGTGCCCCGCCTTCTTTAATCAAGGAAAGCGCGTTTTTCACTGCGCGCTCGGGACTGCCTTCATAAGTTCCGTAAGGCATGTCGGCCACAATCAAACTTTTGTGCGAAACGCGGCTGACCGCTTTCAGGTGATGCATCATTTGGGCGAGCGAGACCGGACGCGTAGACGGAAGCCCTAAAAGCACCATGCCCAAAGAATCGCCCACTAAAAGAATATCTACGCCGGCCTCTTCTTCCAGTTTGGCAAAAAGTGCGTCGTAGGCGGTGAGCGCCGTGATTTTTTCGTGTTTTTTCTTTTTGTCGATGATGTCTTTAACGGTGAGCCTCATGGTTCGCCAATGACTTCCTGCGGCCCGCGGAATATTTCCGCTCGTTCCAAAATTTTTGGCACCAAATGTGTCCAGCCGATGGGCATAATGTGAATGCCTTGCGCTAAGGGCTTAATATCGCGAATAATTCGCGCGGTAATTTCTACGCAAGCCTCTTCTTTATCTGCGGCTTTGTCCATGGCTTCGATAATGGTTTCCGGAACGTGTATGCCCGGAACTTTTTCATTCATATAGCGCGCCATTTTTGCGTTTTTTACCGGAATAATTCCGGCCAGCACCGGTTTTTTGAATGCACCCGAGCGGCGGATGAACTTCTCAAAAGAGGCGGCTTCATATACGGCTTGGGTTTGAAAAAAATCGGCACCCGCTTCCACTTTGGCTTTACATTTCGACATTTCCACTTCCAAATCCGCCGCTCCGGGGTTGGCGGCGGCGGCGACAAAAAATTCCGCTTTGCCTTCCAGTTTATTTCCGCCCAAATCCTCTCCTGCGCCTAGTTTTTTTGCCGCGCGGATGAGCGCCATCAAATCCAAGTCATACACGCCTTTGGTGTCCGGGTGATCGCCCACGTGGGGTGGATCGCCCGAGAGCGCTAAAATATTCGTGATTCCCAAAAGCGAGGCGCCGAGCAAATCGGATTGAAGCGCCAAACGGTTGCGGTCACGCACAGTGAGCTGGTAAATGGGTTCAATGCCTTCGCGAAGCAAAAGATAGGCAGTGACTAAAGACGCGGCGCGCATAATAGCGCGTTGATTGTCGGTTACATTGATTGCGTCTACGAATGCGGCAAGTTCATGCGCTTCTTTCATAAGCGCGGTTGTGTCTGTGCCCTTCGGAGGAGCCACTTCGCTGGTGACCACGAATTGGCCTTGTTCCAATTTCTTTTTTAAATTCATTGTGACCTGCTTTCATCTTTCTGCCACAAGTAGGCCTGCACCACATTTTTCATCAACATGGTCACCGTCAAGGGCCCTACGCCGCCCGGCACCGGCGTGATGAACGCAGCGCGCGAGCGGGCGCCTTCAAAGTCCACATCGCCCACCGTTTTTCCTTCTACCCGGTTGATGCCCACATCCACCACGATAGCGCCTTCGCGAATCCAAGAACCCGGAATCATATTGGGTTTTCCCACCGCCACAATCAATACCTCGGCGCGCTTCACGTGGGCCTCCAAAAATCCGCGCTTGGCCGTGCCGGTATGGCAAATCGTCACCGTGCATTTTTGCTCCAAAAGCAAAAACGCCGCGGGCCGGCCCACAATTTTACTTTGCCCAACAACCACTGCTTCTTTGCCCGCAAGCGGCACTCCGGCGGCCAGCACCAGCTCAAAGGCCGCCAACGCCGTAGAAGGAATCAGTTTGGCCTCTTGCATGAGGAGCCGGCCTAAATTATCTACATGAATTCCTTCGGCGTCTTTTTTGGCGTCAATGGCCATCAGCACACGCTGTGGATGGATCTGGGCGGGCATCGGCAGTTCGAGGATGATACCATGCACTTTCGGATTCCGGTTCAAATCTTGAATGATTTGAATGACATCGGATTCGCTTGCCGTTTCTTCGATTTGCAAAAGTTCATGCTGAATCCCCAGCAGCCCGGCCGTATCTTTTTGTTTTTTAACATAAAGCGCGGAGGCGGGAGGCGTTCCTACTTGAATCGCCACTAATTTCGGCGACTCCTGATATTTCGACTGAATGCGCCGAAGCTCCTCGCGCAAAGATTCTTCAACGCGCTTGGCAATTTTACTTCCCTCCAGAAGCAGGGCTTCTTTCATTGCGCTCATCACACGCACCCTTCTATTTGGTTGAATTCTTTTTTCAACCTGTCCATTTCACCGGTCAAGTCGCTTTTCTTTTTTTCATCCGAAACGTACGCCGCGTTGATGTTGCAAGTGGAAATGGCACCTTCAAATGCGCCCCGTAAAAGACTTTGACTGACGTGCAAATCGTTTGTAACGGAGCCGGAAGCCAAAGGGGCCAGTTCTGAGCGTACGCGCAAAGCCATTACAATGAGAAGCGCCAGCTTAGCCTGCGTTTGAAACGCCCCGGTTAATGCCTGATCCATGCGCATGCAAGCTATGCGTTTTTGGCCCTCGGTTTGGGCTTTGCGCGAAAGGCTGTAGCACTTGGAAACTTTCGTAAATACTTCCGCATCTTCATCAATAATGCGTGTCATCTCACGCATTGTTTTTTCCAACGCCCGTGTGAGTTCTTTCAATTTTTTCTTGGATTCATCGGTTTTTTGCCGTCTCACGCTAAAGTACGCCACCATGAGAGCCAGCCCCGCCCCTAACGAAGCGGACAAAGCAGCAGCGCTTCCCCCGCCGGGAATGGGCTTGTCACTGGCTAATTCTTTGAGGTATTTTTGAATAGTGTATTTGGCAAATTGGGGCATAACATTCTTTCCACAGGCGAGCTTTTTGGGCATTCAAAAAACATGAGTATAAAGGAGATTGAAAATAGGGTCAAGCGAAGGGGTGCGTTGGGGTGCAAGAGCGTAGCTGTTGCCCCTCTCCCTTCCGCCGAAGGCGAGAAAGGGAGAGGGATTAAGGGTGAGGGTTTAGCCGGCAGCCACACCCTCACCCCGGCGCTTCGCGTCCGGCCCTCTCCCTCTGCTGTCTTGAGCGCGCCCGCCTCGGCGGGTCCGCCTGTGGCGGAAGGGAGAGG
>JACQQR010000249.1 GCA_016206875.1 Candidatus Omnitrophota bacterium | reverse complement strand
GGGTGAGGGTTTGAAATTTCGTGCCCTTTTCGCCACCCACCCTCACCCTGAATCCCTCTCCCTCTCGCGAGGGAGAGGGGCCGCGAAACTCGAGCGGGCTAAACAATTACAACCTTTCTTCTTCACACAAATCCCACTTTCAACAAATCTTGCACATCCAATAAACCCACTACTTTTCCGGCATTGTTTACTACGGGAAGTTCGTCAATTTTTTTATCTCTTAAAATTTGCAACGCCTCCGCGGCTAATTTATTTTCTTCAATAGAAAGGGGTTTTTTTGTCGCTATCTCCAGCACAGGCAAATTCAATAAATTTTTTTCTCCCGATTCCAGGCGGCGCCTTAAATCGCCGTCGGTAAAAATGCCGAGCAGCCGGCCCGAGGCATTCGTGATGACACAGCAGCCAGCCCGAGCTTTCGTAATCGCGATCAAGGCACCTTGCACGCGGGTGTTTTCTGGGACTACGGCCTGATCTCGTCCCTTGCGCATCACGTCGCCTACTCGAAGCAACTTTTTGCCCAAACTACCGCCGGGATGAAGAAAGGCAAAATCTTCCGGCTTAAATCCGCGGCGGTCCAGCACGGCTATGGCCAAGGCATCGCCCAGCGCTAAAGCCGCCGTAGTAGAAGCCGTGGGCGCGAGATTCAAGGGACATGCCTCTTTTTTGATTTCGATATGCAGCAGCACATTGGCGTGACCTGCCAGTGTGGAATCGGCATTTCCTGTCATGGCAATTACCTTGGAGCCTATTTTCTTGATTGTGGAAAGCAGTTTTGTGATTTCCTCTGTCTCGCCGCTATTGGAAATGGCCAGCATCACATCTTCACGTTTGAGCAGGCCCAAGTCGCCATGCACGGCCTCTGCGGGATGCATAAATACACTCGGCGTGCCCGTAGAAGAAAAAGTCGCAGAAATTTTTCGGCCGATAAATCCGGGCTTCCCCATGCCTGTCACCACCACGCGGCCCTGACATTGCAGCAAAAGAGTAACGGCTTCTTCGAACGAGCGTCCCACATTGCGCTTCAGAGCGCTGATGGCATGGGCTTCAATATCCAGCACATGCTTCGCCAGTGCGACGGATTTTGAAATTTTTGACAAAGCCGGTTTTTTTTCAATCACAGAGTTCATTACAATACCGCCTTTAAATCTTTGAGCAATTCAAGCAGTGCCTTTAAATCCTTGAGAGCGACGGCATTGGGCCCATCGGAAAGCGCTTTACCGGGATTCTCGTGCACCTCGAAGAAAAGTCCGTCGGCGAGCGAAACCACGGCACACTTGGCCAAGGTCGGGATAAACTCACGCTGGCCTCCCGAGGCATTGCCCAAACCGCCCGGAAGCTGCACGGAATGGGTGGCATCAAAGATCACAGGATATCCGAAACGGCGCATAATCGGAATGGCCCGAAAATCGCTGACCAAGTTATTGTAACCGAACGAAATGCCGCGCTCGGTGAGCAGCACTTTTTGATTGCCGGCCGATACAATTTTCTCCACGGCATTGCCCATGTCCCACGGGGCCATAAACTGGCCTTTTTTGATATTGACGGCCTTACCGGTTTTGGCCGCTTCCAAAATTAAATCGGTTTGACGGCACAAAAACGCGGGGATTTGCAAAATATCCAGCACCTCTGCGGCTTCCCCGACTTCGGCGCGGCAATGGACATCGCTTAATACAGGAACACCGATTTCTTTCTTTATTTTGGCCAGAATTCGGATTCCTTTTTGAAGGCCGGGGCCGCGAAAAGAAGTTCCTGATGAACGATTGGCTTTGTCATAACTGGCTTTAAACACATACGGAATTTTAAGAGAGCCGGCGATGGCGGCAATTTTTTCGGCGTGGCGAAGCGCCGCCGCTTCTCCTTCGATGACGCAAGGCCCGGCAATCAGCACAAACGGCGCGCTACTACCAAAAATAACGTTGGTGCCCTCGAGGGCGACTGGCCGAACCCCCACCCTCTCCTTTGCCAAGGCTTCGGAGAGCAAGCCTCCGCTTCTCTCCGGAGAAAGGACGCGGGGCTGAGTGTCTTGCTTAGCACATGATGGGCTTTTGACTGGCATCAAAAAACTCCTCCTCGCCAAATTTTCCGGACGACAACTCTTCTTTTTCCGCTCGCTCCGCCTCCGGAGACCCGGCGCTGTCATTGGGCACTGGACCTTCTGAGGGCTCGGCAATAATGGGGCGCCCCATTTTCTTGCGGTTTTCCAAAGCGTGCTTGATGAACTCGCGGAAAAGCGGATGCGCCCCGTCAGGCTTCGATTGAAATTCCGGATGAAATTGACTGGCCACAAACCAGGGGTGGTCGCGTAATTCCAAAATTTCCACCAGTCCGCCGTCAGCGTAAATGCCGGAAAAAATCATTCCGGCTTGCTCAAAATCCTGGCGGTATTTATTATTGAATTCATAGCGGTGCCGGTGGCGTTCCAGAATTTTATCGGCCGCGTAGGCTTCGTAGGCCTTGGTGCCTTTTTTCACTTCGCACGGATAGGCGCCTAGCCGCATGGTTCCGCCTAAATTTTTCACTTGCTCTTGTTCCTCAAGCAAACTGATTACGGGATATTGGGTTTTCTTATTAAACTCCGTAGAGTGCGCCAATTTCATGTTGAGCGCATTGCGCGCAAATTCAATCGAGGCGCATTGCATGCCCAGGCAAATACCGAAGAAGGGAACCTGATTTTGGCGGGCGTAGGTAATCCCCTTGATTTTTCCTTCAATGCCTCTATCGCCAAACCCGCCCGGCACTAAAATACCGTCGGCGTCTTTCAGCGCTTCCACCACCCTCTTATCGGTGAGATGTTCGGCGTTCACTTTTTTGATAATCACGCGCGCGTTGTTGGCAATACCACCGTGACGCAGCGCTTCAAATATCGATTTATATGCGTCTTGAAGCTCCATATATTTTCCTACCACCGCCACCTTTACCTGATATTTCGGATGCAGCATCGGATCCACCACTTCTTTTTTCCACGCGCTCAAATCGCAGGGATTATGTTCTAAATGCAGGCGGTCGCAAATCACGCGGTCTAATTTTTGCTCTTTAAACACCAGCGGCACTTCATAAATACTGCGTACGTCGCGCGCTTCAATAACGGCGTTTGAATCCACGTTGCAAAACAAGGCAATTTTTTCTTTTAAATCTTTGGAGAGCCTTTTTTCGGTGCGACACAAAAGAATGTCGGGCTGAATGCCGATTTCACGCAGGGTGCCCACACTGTGCTGTGTGGGCTTGGTCTTGAGCTCACCGGCGGCCTTGATAAAAGGCACCAGTGTCAGATGAATATAAATCACGTTTTCTTTTCCTACGTCGTGGCGCATTTGACGAATGGCTTCCAAAAACGGCAACGATTCAATATCGCCTACTGTCCCGCCCACTTCCGAAATCACAAGATCCACGCGCTTGGCTTGAGCCACGGCGCGGATTCTTTCTTTGATTTCATTGGTGATGTGCGGAATCACCTGCACGGTTTTTCCCAAATAGTCGCCGCGGCGTTCTTTTTGAATCACGGAAAAATAAATTTGTCCGGTGGTGACATTGTTGATTTTTGAGATCGTCCCGTTTGTGAAGCGTTCGTAATGGCCTAAATCCAGGTCAGTTTCCGCGCCGTCCCGTGTCACATATACTTCGCCATGCTGATACGGATTCATGGTACCCGGATCCACATTGAGATAAGGGTCCAGTTTCTGCATCGCCACTTTGAAGCCTTGGGCTTCGAGAATTTTTCCGATGGACGCAGCGGCAATTCCTTTGCCCAGCGAGCTGACGACACCTCCGGTGATAAAAATATATTTAGGCATGGCCGGTCCCTTTCCACAATTTTTTTCCCTCTCCCTCACAAGAGGGAGAGGGGCTCCAAACCCTCACCCTACCCTCTCCCTTTTCAAGGGAGAGGGAACTAGCATTCATTAATTTTTGTTTCACATTCTCCAAATCTTCCTCGGTGTCCACACCCACTGAATCATGGCGTGCTTCAAACACAGCAATGGAAATTCCGTTTTCCAAAAATTTCAATTGCTCCAATTTTTCTGCCTCTTCCAACCGTGAAGGCTTCATCGCCGAATATGTTGCCCAAAATTCTTTGCGGTAGGCATAAATGCCCAAATGTTTGAAAAATTCCGCCCGGCCGCCGTCGCGGTAGCAAGGAATCGGTGAGCGGGAAAAATAAAGCGCCAACCCGTTTTGATCGGTGACCACTTTCACCACATTTTTGTTCACAAACTCACTCTCGGAATTCTTTCGAACAGAAAGTGTGCCCACCCAATTGGCCGACCGTCCGGCCAATTCGCTTGCGAGCAAATCCACATTCTCCGCGCTCATCAGCGGTTCATCGCCTTGAATATTGATATAAATGTCGGCGGGAATTTTACCGGCCGCTTCTTGAATACGCTCGGTGCCGCTTTGATGATTTTTGGATGTCAAAATGGCCTTGCCGCCGAAAGAGCGAACCGCTTCTTCTAGCAATACGTCGTCGCAGGCCACCACCACGTCGCTAAGGCGTTTGGATTGTTTGACATTTTCATAAACATGTTGAATCAAAGGTTTGCCGCAGAGATCACGCAAAAGTTTTCGAGAGAGCCGTGTGGATTCTAACCGGGCGGGAATCACTCCTACAATTTTCATGAAGACCTCTGGCCACGGGAGCTGTCAAACGCGGCGACAAGTTCTTCCGGTGTGCACACGGCCACGCCCACTTTTCCAACCACAATGCCCGCCGCCAAATTCGAAATCTTCGCCGCCTCTTTCATGCTGGCCCCTGCCGCCAAGGCCAGCGCAAAAACGGAAATCACCGTGTCGCCGGCGCCGGCCACATCGTAGACTTCCCGGGCCGCAGTGTTGATGCGGGTAATATCGCCGTTTTTCTCAAAAAGCGCCATGCCGTCTTTTCCCAGTGTGATGAGCACGCTTTGACATTCCAATTGACTCAATAATTTTTGCCCTACTTCTTCCAGCGATAATGTTCCGCCCAACTCCCCGTTGCGAACAGCGCCGTAGGCCTCGTGATGGTTAGGGGTAATCGCGGTAACGCCGGAGTAATAAGAAAAATGCTTTTCTTTGGGATCGACAACAATTCGTTTTTTCTCGCGGCGGGCGATGCGGATAATCTGTTTTAAAAGCTCTTCGGTGATCACCCCTTTGCCGTAATCTTCAATGAGAATCACGTCCACGTCTTTGATTTTCTTGGCGACAAAATCAATAATTTTGTCACAGTCTTTTTTACCCAAGGAAAGAAGGCTTTCCCTGTCATAACGAACCACTTGCTGGGAATGGGCAATAATGCGGGTTTTTAAGGTGGTGGGGCGGGTTTTGTCATAAATCACCCCGCCGGTGTCAATGCCCTGTTTGCGCATGGCCATGAGAAGCATTCGACCATGAATATCACGCCCCAACACCCCGCAAGGGTACACCAAGCCGCCCAAGCTCTTGATATTGTTGGCTACATTGAGCGAACCGCCGGGCATAAACGATTGTGCACGCACATTGACCACAGGCACCGGGGCCTCGGGAGAAATACGGTCCACATCACCCCAAATGAATTCGTCGAGAATGAAATCTCCGATGACCAGGATCCGGCACTGGGGAAAACGCTTCACCAGCCGCGTACAATCGGCCCGTTTGGACTTTTCCACATATTGGTTTTCGTGCACCACAGAAGGCATAAATCCCCTTTTTTGCGGATTTTTAAAAGCACATATTATACAAAATATTCCCCCCGGAAGCACGAAACAAAAAAGTGGATTTTCAGCGGAATTTTCGAATCAAGAAATCGTAAACCATTTCCAGAGAGGAATAAATCGAAGCCCGCCTGGGCCCCATCACGGTAACCACTTGGTTGGTTGCCATAAATTGTTGCAATTTTCGGAGATAATTTGTTCTTTGAATACTGGTAGGAAGAGGGTTCTTCCAGAAGTTCCACTCTAACAGCACCTGAAATATCTCATTTTTGTCCGTTTAAATCTCCATAAACGGCAAAATTAGATAATTTTGCCGTTTTCAATAGGTAAATACGGCATATACCAAAGACGAAGTCAAGGCTTACCATGAAATCTTCTCATCGAAAGAGAAATTTTCACAAATATGAAATGAAGCTGCTTGGCCCGCCGAAGAGTGTCCATTGGGGACGGAAAGGGCGAAGAATCTGGGTAGGTGTTCAGACCCCTCACCCGGCGCTCCGCAAGAGAGGGGAGATGAGTGACTGTCACTTTAGTGACTGTCACTATTTCCACTATTTCCAAAGGTGACAGTCACTAAAGTGACAGTCACCTTTTTTTTCCATTTGTCCGTGGCAGTGAATACAATTCATGCATTTTTCCAAAGGAGATTTAAATATAATTTTTTGCCTATTGCTTCGGCAAATTTTTCAAGTGTTGATAGACGAATGTCCTCTGCGTGGTTTTCTATCCTGGAAATTGCGGATTTTTTTGTCCGAAGCTTTTTGGCCAGTTGTTCTTGAGTTAACCCTGCCTCCTCTCTTGAATTTCGGAGAAGAACACCAATTTTGAACTCTTCATACCCAGATTCAAATCCTTTGGCAAAAGAAACGTCTCTTGTTTTACGTTTGCCGATATATTTTTCAATATCATTCATTG
>JACQQR010000251.1 GCA_016206875.1 Candidatus Omnitrophota bacterium | reverse complement strand
TCTCAGGAAACATGTAATGCCTGCTCTGCCCGTAATGATTATTACGCTCTGCGTGTTCGCGCTCGCGTACCGCTATTACAGCGCTTTTCTTGCGGCAAAAGTATTTGCCCTAAATGCCGGCGCCCAAACCCCTGCTTACACCCGCCGTGACGGGCAAAATTATTACCCCATGTCCAAGTGGGTGCTCTTCGGCCATCACTTCGCCGCCATCTCCGGTGCCGGCCCGCTGATCGGCCCTGTGCTCGCCGCGCAATTCGGCTATTTACCGGGACTCCTTTGGATAGTCCTTGGGGTGGTGCTGGGCGGGGCTGTGCAAGATTTTATCATTTTGGTGGCGTCTACACGCCGCGGCGCCCGCTCGCTGGTAGAAATTGTGCGCGAAGACGTCGGGCGCCCCGCCGGACTGGCCGCGGCTATCGCCGTTTTATTTATTGTGATAGTGGCTTTAGCGGGCCTGGGATTTGTCGTGGTCAATGCCCTGGCCGAAAGTTCTTGGGGCACATTCACTATTGCCGCAAGCATTCCCATTGCCCTAGCGATGGGGATTTATATTTTCGGCATGAATCAAGGCGCATCCGGCGCCGTAAAAACCGGATCGATAGTGGGCGTCACCCTGCTTCTTCTGGCTGTACTTCTCGGAAAATTTATTCCTGAAATTCCCTGGCTCCATGAATTATTTCTTCTCGATAGAAAAGGCATCATCATTGCGCTTGCTGTGTACGGATTTTTTGCTTCCGTGCTTCCGGTGTGGCTGCTTTTAGCGCCGCGCGATTATCTCAGCTCTTATATGAAACTCGCCGTGGTGTTTTTGCTTGTGGCGGGTGTCATCATCGTGAATCCTAAACTACATTTTCCCGCAGTCACCGAATTCATTCACGGCGGCGGGCCCATTGTTCCGGGAAAAGTATGGCCGTTCTGCTTCATCACGATTATGTGCGGCGCAATTTCCGGATTCCACGCCTTGGTGGCTTCGGGCACTACGCCGAAAATGCTTTCGAATGAATGCCACGCGCGTCCGATTGGATACGGCTGCATGCTCTTGGAAGGATTGGTGGCTGTGGTGTGTCTCGTCGCCGCCAGTGCCATGCATCCGGGAGATTATTATGCCATCAATGTTTCCGCCGCGGTTTATGAAGGCTTGCAAGACAGCCTGGGCATTGCGCCGGTGAATTTAAGCATGCTGACTCAGCAAGTGGGGGAGACCACACTTGCCGGCCGCACGGGAGGCGCTGTGTCGCTGGCTGTGGGCATGGCTCAAATTTTTAGCGCCATTCCGGGTCTTGCGGGTTTGATGAAGTATTGGTATCACTTCGCCATCATGTTCGAGGCTCTTTTTATTTTGACCACAATTGATGCCGGAACGCGCATCGCCCGTTTTATTTTGCAAGAATTTTGCGGGCGCTTTTATGCGCCGTTTAAAAACCCCGGCTGGCTTCCGGGCAATTTATTGGCAAGCGCCGCAGTGGTTGCGTGCTGGGGATTTTTGATTTGGAATGCTTCCATAAAAACCATTTGGCCGATGTTCGGCATTGCCAATCAGCTGCTAGCGGCTATTGCCCTGGCCGTGGGCACGGTCATTTTAGTGGAAATGAAAAAAGTGAAATACGTCTGGGTCACATTGATTCCGATGGCTTTTGTAACGGTCACCACGCTCACGGCCGCTATTCAAATGGTGCTGTATCATTACTGGCCGCCAAACGCCCCCGCTTGGGTCATTCAAATTAATATTGCGCTGATGGCAGTGATAACGACATGCGCCCTCATCATATTTGCCGGAGCCATTTTAAAAATCACCAAACCCTCGGCCATCCCCGAAAGGGGATGCTCTTTTTCACAGCCACAACACAAAATGAGTAGTCCCGAGGAACAGGACGGCCCCTTAGGGTAACTCAATCCATTTGACCATATGAATATGACCATGGTAATATTATAATGGTCATATGAGAAGGAGGCGGGTTATGAAATATATGCAGGCCGGAGAGTTTAAGGCCAAGTGTTTGA
>JACQQR010000250.1 GCA_016206875.1 Candidatus Omnitrophota bacterium | reverse complement strand
TTAAGGTGCTACAAATTTTGGGAGCTTTCACTGGATGCGCGCTGGTGTTCTTTACCGCGCAGCTAGGCGGGAAATTGGTTTACAAATGAGTCCGTCGGGGAGTTCGTATTTCCCCGATGGTTTCATCTCGGTACCGCATCAATCTAATACCGCGTTCGATAAGTTCATCCCCGGTTTGTCACCCCCGCGAAAGCGGGGGTCCAGCGACTTGGGCTTTGGTACAGTGCGAAAGTCACTGGATTCCCGCTTTCGCGGGAATGACAAAACCCCCCAAGAACTTGTCGAACACGGCGCTAGAAATACCTCGACTCCTTCAATACAATCACATCAATCAGGATTCCTGAATCACTCCGGTTTCGTCCACAAAAAATGTTCTTTTTCCGGTGATGTTCACAGTGACAGGCGTAGCCGTGACTGTATATGTATTGGGAGAAGCATTCGTCAGCACGTAGTTATAGCCCCCCCGCGTGCCGCCGGCCAGAGCCGTGTCAATGTAGGGGGGGTCTTGACTGCCTAAAGTAGCCAGATCGAGAGGATACGTGAAATACACACCGCGGTATTTTTCCATGGCGGTGCGCATTACGTGCAAGGCTGATTGAGCCGCGGATTCGTTACCCGAAATGTAAGCGTTGAGATACATCACGATGGAAAGTCCGGCCAATAAGCAGATAATCGAGGCCACGATGATGATTTCCAGCATGGTAAATCCGCGCTTAGAATTTTTGCCGCGGCGGAATGGGATGAGCCATGCAAGTCGATTCATGGCCTATGTATCGCCGGGGAAGATGTGAAACTTTAGGCGCGGAGTTGTTTTTCCGCGTCCACCACATCTCGATTAATGCGGTAAACGGCTTGCGAGGCAGTTTGTTTCAAGCTGTCAGTTACGGCTGGGGCATGAATCAACTGACGCAACAATTGCACCACCATGCGAAAATGCCGCACCAACTCGCCTTCATCCACAGTGGCCGCGCGCATGAGCTTATCAAAGCTTACGCCGCGGCACCAGGTTTCCACGGCATCTGCCAGGTGAAAGTGAGGCGGCTTGGTATAGGGAGTAATGCGGTATTTGAATTCGCGGCGATGAATGTGTCGAATATAGGTTTCCGCCGTTCTTTCCAGCGTGCGAAATCGCTTGGGAATATGCGGCGCTTCATCGCTTTTGCGCGGCTCATAAACAAGCGCCGCCAGAATCACCGCCAGTTCCACAGGATTCAACCCTTCAAGAAACTGCTCTCCTTCCATTTCAGCCAGCATCAGCTCGTAGCCATAAAGCCGGGAGGCAAAGCGCCCTTTTTCCGTAAGCGAGCCCGCTTCCAGATAGTGCATATCGCGCAGCAAAGAAATTTTTGCGCGCATTAAATCCGATGCCGTGGTGCGCGAGTGGGCGGAAGACTGATGATAATGAAGCGACTTGGGATAAATTTCGAGCAGTTTTTCTCCGAATAATTCGTAGAGATTGAGTACGGTGGCATAGCCGGTATTAAACTGGCTTTGCACCGGTTCATTTTTGCTGAACACAATTTTTTCCACTTCGTGGAAATCTACATCGTGTGGGTTGATGCGCACATACACAAAGCCCTCTGTGTCCATGCCCCGCCGCCCGGCGCGACCGGCCATTTGATAAAAATCACGGGTGCGCAAATTGCCGAAATGCGTGCCGTAGAACTTCCGCAGCTCATCAAACACCACAGTGCGCGCAGGCATATTAATGCCTAAGGCAAAAGTTTCGGTGGTAAAAATCAATTTGATCAAGCGGCTGGTGAAAAGCTGCTCAATCACTTCCTTTAATGTGGGCAGCATGCCCGCATGATGAAAAGCCACGCCGCGTTCAATCAGGCTTGACATAAAGAGCGCGGAGCGCTCGCTGGTTAAATTGAAACGCTCAAGCAAGTCCGCGAAGGTTTTGCGCACCAGCGATGCTTCTTCCGGCGTGAGGAAATCAAACTCGGCGGTTTCCTGGGCCAAGGTTTCCGTGCGGCGGCGGCCGAAAGTAAAATAAATGCACGGCAGGCGTTTATGGGCCAATAGGTCTTTAATCAAGGTGTCCAGGCGATTGGGAAGGGCACGCGGGCGGAACACATTTTTTCTGCGCCTCTCGCGGTAGGAAAGACGCCAATCGGAGCGGTTTTCATATCCGAATTTTTTCAAGATTGGAAGCTCTTCATAAAATTTGCCTTGGCATTGAAAAATATGATGCAAGTGCACGGGACGGTGATTTTCCACAATCACCGAAACTGCGCGCTCGTGAGTCTGGCGAATCCACGAGGCGATTTCTTCTACGTTGGGAATCGTGGCCGAAAGACACAAAAAATTGATTTCCTTGGGCGTAAACATAATCGCCTCTTCCCAAACCGTGCCGCGCTCGATGTCGTCTAAATAATGAATCTCATCAAAAATCACCCAGGAAATATTTTTAAGCCGCTCCGGGCTTTCAAAAAGCGTGTTGCGGTAAATTTCCGTGGTCATGATGAGAAGCGGCGCTTCGGGGTTCAGCGACACATCGCCGGTGAGAATGCCCACCTGATTTCCATATTTTGCGCTGAAGTCGCGAAATTTTTGATTGCTGAGCGCTTTAATCGGAGAGGTATAAATGACGTCTTCTCCGCGCGCCATGGCCATCTCAATGGCGTATTCGGCAATCGCCGTTTTCCCCGCCCCTGTGGGTGCCGCCACAAACACAGACTCTTCACGCTGAATCACTTCCATGGCTTGCTGTTGGAATGGGTCGTAAGTAAATCCGGGATGAATATTCACGGTCGCCATTATTTATAGATTTCCCTTCTATTGCAGCATGACAATTGAAAATGGGCGTAGCCCATTCTCAAACTGCATAGTACCGCATACCCCTAAAATCAAATGTCAGGCGGTACTATGTCCAATTTTAATAATCCGAATTTCTTTCCGTGCATCTTCAATAGAATAAATAATACGATCATCTCCCTCGCGCAAACGATAGTACTGCTCTTCTCCCTTAAGCACTTGAGCTTGCACAGGCCGCGGCTCTTTAGCCAAGAGCTCTATTCGAGATAAAACGCGGGAGAGGAATGGCTGAGAAATGCGGCGGAGTTCTTTTTCAGCGCGTTGCCAGGAGACAGCGCAACTGTAGCATTATGATGTTTTGATGTCAAAACATCACTACAACATCACTACTGACTATTGAACGAGTGATTGAATCAGACACAACCGCCGGGTCACCCCAAATCATTCAACTATTTTGACTCTATTTCGTAATTCCACTAGAATTCAAAACAAAAGGATTGATATCTTATGTCTGAACCGCAAGATGCTGCATCATTCGACGAACTGGGTTTTGAAGAGCAGAAGAAAATTTTCTTCAAAAGCCCGTATGCCGACCGGGGCGAGCTATTGCTTCAAAGCCAGGATCCGGTTCACTTGGCCAATTCCATTTCCTCGGAAGAAATGTACTTGATGACGCGCGCCATGGACCCGGACATGCGCAGCGAGGTGCTGAAATACGCCAATTTGAGGCAGCTCTTTTTCATCTCCGACCTGGATTGCTGGAAACGCGACCGCATCAGCCGTCGGGGATTTTTGGAATGGCTGCGCGCGCTGGGCGAGGCCGATTTAGAAAAAATGGCCGAGTGGCTGGCTCATGCCGACTATGAGATGATAGTGGCCGGGCTGGGGAAATATGTGCAAGTGTTGAAACCCGAATGGGAATACGCGGCCGATGAGCTTTTAGGCGACAAGCCGTATTTTACGCTCGACGGCCTCTATTACATCCAAACCACAGAAGAAAATTTCGAGACAGTCAAATTAACTTTTGAAATGCTCTATCAAACCGCGCGCGCTGAGTACATCAACGTGTTGGAGGGCATTCTTTCCGAGATGGACTATGAAATGGAAGAAGAAGCCTACCGGCGCCGGCAAATTCGTTTGGGGGAACGCGGCTTTCCCGACAAGGAATCGGCAATTCAAATTTATCGAGCGCTCAGCCACGAAGAATTTTTGCGCCTACCAAAAAAACAAATAAAAACGGGCGCGAAAGAACAAGGCGCGCCGGCGCCGTCTTACCCAGTGCCGGCCTCTCAAGAACGCTTATTCCTGGATGATGTGCTCCTCGGGCTTTCCGAAGAGGCTTCAGAAGGGATCGATTCCGTTCAAGAAGAGCTGATTTGGCTTACAAATAAAGCCATTGCCTGCGCAGGAATGGATTTGGCGTCGGAAGAAACGCTGCGGGATGCTGTCCGGCATGTGCGGCATTTCGTCAACATCGGGCTTGAGACGGAAAGCCGCGCCGATATACAAGCGGCCCGCGCCTTGATTCAAGAGCGCTGGCTGGAATTTATTTTCCGCCGCGGTTTCACCCGCCTCCTGGATGTGCGGACGGATGCACAAAAAATCATTGCGGCGCATTGGGACAGAAGTCAGGAGGCATTTCTGGAATTTCTCGGCGAACCTTATGAAGGCGCGGTGCGCGGCTTGCTGAAGCCTCGGCCGATGTATTATGCGCTCACAGAACAAACGGGGCAAATCGGAAATGAAGAATTCCGGGATTTCAAAACACAAAAGGAGGTTGAAGAAATTCAAAAATTCCTAAGGGCTTTAGGCCGGGCGCTTCCCTTGATTCCAAAACCGAGAAAAACACTTTCGGAAAATGTACGCACGCTCTCAAATTCTATCGGAACAGCGTTTGCCCAATGTACGCTCGGCCGGACAAAGCCGCCCGGAATTTGGGCCGCCTTGAATAAAAAAGATTTAGAAAAATTTTTGAACGCGGCGTTTCAAACACGGGGAAAGAGCCGGGTGCTTGACCCCGCTAAATCGGCCGCTTTTATTTCCTGCTTTTTGCGGCACAGAAAAGAAAAAGAGCTGGAAGAGTTTATTCACGGTATACTCGCGCGCGTGGAAGACGAGTTCAGCCGCATTCCGCGCGCCTCGGCCGTAGAGGCGCGTTACATCCGCACCGTGAACATAAAATGAGAACCAAAATATTTTTTTGTTTGTTTTTTCTTTTTATCTTTTTTTCCGGGTTCTCGCCAACGCTTCACGCTAAACGAACATCAGAAGAGGGCTCCTCCATGTCTCAAATCCAGCAAACCATCGAACGAAATATCAAATTGGGCGTACGGGCGCCCGAATTTCCTCAGGATGTGGATTGGTTTAATACGCCGCACCCGCTGGGGCTTGGCAAAGACTTAAAAGGAAAAGTGGTGCTGATAGATTTCTGGACATTCTGCTGTATTAACTGCATGCACGTACTGCCGGATTTAAAAAGACTGGAGAAAAAATATTCCGAAGAGTTGGTGGTCATCGGGGCGCATTCGGCAAAATTTAACAACGAAAAAATTTCTGAAAATATCCGCAAAAGCCTGATGCGTTATGAAATCGAGCATCCGGTGTTCAATGACCACGACATGATTTTATGGCGCGCCTCCGGCGTCAGCGCTTGGCCCACACTGTTGCTTGTGGACACGCAAGGCCGCGCCGTGCTTCAGGTCTCGGGCGAAGGGAATTATGAAATTTTGGATGCGGCCATCCAAGAACTCATTCGCATTGGCGAGCGCGACGGTACGTTGAAGCGCGGCGTTCTTCCGTTGCGGCCGGAACAAGATCAAAAAGAAGCGGAAACGCTGCGGTTTCCGGGGAAAATCCGTGCCTATCCGGGCCGTTTGGTGATCACCGACTCGAATCATAACCGGATTGTAATCACGGATGTAAACGGAAAAATAGAAGAGATTATCGGAAGCGGGGAAGAAGGGCGCTCGGACGGAGATTTTTCCGCGGCCCAATTTCATCATCCGCAAGGCGCGATTTTATCAGGCGACTTTATTTATATAGCCGACACAGAAAATCATCTGCTGCGCCGCGCCGACCTCAAGAATAAAATTGTAGAAACCATTGCCGGAACCGGCGACGGAATGCGTACGCGTCCCATGTTCGAAGGACAGCCCCAAAAAGCGCTTCGCGTGCCGCTCAATTCGCCGTGGGATGTAGCACAATTAGGGGATTTTCTTTATATCGCAATGGCCGGCTCGCATCAAATTTGGCGTTATGATTTGAAAAAACATGACATCAAAACATACGCCGGAACCGGCGCCGAATCTATCGTGGATGGAGCCATAAAGCACTCCGCGTTTTCCCAACCTTCGGGCATTGTCTCAGACGGAACATCGCGGTTGTATATTGCCGACAGTGAAGTGAGCGCCGTGCGCTGGATAGACACGGAAAAGGAACAGGTATATACGCTGGTCGGCACGGGGCTTTTTGATTTTGGCGATCGAGACGGAAGTTTTGAGAGCGCGCTTTTTCAACATGGTTTGGGCGTGGATGCAGCGGGAAATAAAGTGTATTTTGCCGATACGTACAATGACCGCATTAAAGAATTAAATTTAGAAACTAAACGGGTGGAAAGTATTTTTGGCCGGGGTAAGGAAGGCTATAAAGACGGAGCGGCAGGAGAAGCCGGGTTTTTTGAGCCGGGCGGGCTCAGTGTGCTGGACGATAAAATTTATGTGGCCGACACAAACAATCACAAAATCCGCGTGTGCGATTTAAAAACGAAGCAAGTCAGCACACTGGAAATTAAATTCGAAGGCGCGTGAATTGGTAATCGCCATAAAAAGGAACCTCCTAATTTCAAGGATTACTATATTCTTGAATGTACGTCAATGGGAGGGGTTCCGGCTAGATATTTTGGCAAAGTAGGACGGCGGTTAAACCGCCGTCTTGGGCGATATTTACTACTTTTTTCTTGGCCACGCGCCCTACCACAGTCATCCCGTCCGGGGTGGAGATGATGCCTACCACCGTGTAGCGCTCTTCATCCTGTGCTGTGCCGCGATGCACGGGAAAACGCTTTACGGGTACATGCGCCAGCTCTTGCACAATCATGTACCCGGGGTTTTTGAGGCCCTTTTCTAGTTCTTGATCCCAGGCGCGTTGGCTGATCAATTTACCGATTTCTACCCCTTCACCGCCGAAAAGGCGGTTCGGTTTGAGCACAAACGCGTCCTTTTGTTTGCGGACATAGGGAATCAAATCCACCACCTTGCCGTTTTTAATATCAGTGCGTGACTCGCGCACAAGGCGTGTCCATAAAATGTGTTTGCTAAATATAGCCCGTTCTTTCGCGGAAAAATATTGAGTCCAGGTTGCGCTCGAAAATAACTCAAAGGCGCTCTTGTGATCAAATTCTCCGGAGAGGGAGGAAATCACGCGATTCTGCTTGAAGGCGAGTTTTAAGGCGCTCATATCCGCGCCCTTTTCTTCCATGGCAAAGTATTCAGCCAGCGTGGTGTCGCGGTAGACCAGCGAAACTTTTTTGCCGCGCGCAAAAATCTCGTCTTTTTTGAGATATAAATCGCGCGGATCGCACACCAGTGTATCCAACCCATGCCCTTTCAAGTATTTGGCCAGCATGGGAAACTCTACATAATTTTCAAACATGTCGCGGTCCACGGTGAGGGCGTGATGTCCGTCTCGAACGCCGGAATTTTTGGCGCAGCGCCGCATCAGTTTCAGTAATAAAATTCGCGCGTCATCATTTTGCGCCAAAGATAATTTGGGGTCTATTTTTTTGAGTTCAGGATAAATTTCCTTCAATGTAATCAGCTCGGCAACAGGACAGTACCAGACGCCGCCCACGCCTACGGCATTGTTCTCAAAATAGTGATATGCCCCCGCCCAGTTTTTCCCGCTAAAATCGGTGTTGCCGTCCCAGCGCGACAAATTTTCCAAATGCTTGTGATTGAGCGCGGGCAATATATCGTGCACCCACTTCGCCTCGCCATCTTCAAAAGGAAAAATTTCTTGGGCGGCCGGAATGTCAAAATAAAGCTGCGGAATTTTTGAAAAGGCCTCGTTTAAAATCTGCGTGGTTTTCCAAAGGTAATTGCGTTGTTTGACGGACATGACTCGCGGCCTGAGCATCAAGGGAATGATGCGCTCGTTGCCGTTTTTATCGAGATAAAGCAGGCTCATTTTTTTTGAGTCGCGGGCAACATGCCGGTGAATTTGGGAAATGGTTTTTTGAGGCAAGCGGCAAAACAAATCATGCATTTTATTCGGCAGCCGATAATTCCACTGAGTCATGAGACGCTCCACAGCCCCCTCTTTTTAGAGGGGATTTAAGACAATTGTTTCGTCCTTTTGCGGATTTTCTTAATGGAAAGTTGGTGAGCGGTGCTTACAGCGCTTGTCAAAAAAACGTTGGATCTGATTTCCGCGCGCGATATCGAATATGGCGAAGTGCGCGCGTCTACTATAGATACCGAGTCCTGGGCGGCTACCAACGGCCGTTTTACCGATTTGCGCCCCTCCCATCAAGTTTCCATTGGCGTGCGACTTGTAATGGATGGGGCCTGGGGATTTGCCGGCACCACCGACTTAACGCGGGCCGGCATCAAACAAATGGTTCGTCAAGCCAGGCAAACGGCTCGGGCCTTGGCGTGGATGAACCAATCACCCGTCAAGCTGGCAAATGAACCTACACATCAAGCCGAATGGACTACGCCTATAAAAATTGACCCGTGGCAAGTGCCCATGACCGAGAAAAAAGATTTCCTCTTAAACACGAATCAACAGTTGTACGGCAGATGCAAAGGGCCTGAGACTGTTTCAGCGAAATCGCGGATGGAATTTTACCGGAAGCATCAAATATTTGCCTCTACGCAAGGCGCGTGGATTCGCCAAACTCTGTACCGCTCGGCTTCTTTTGCCGAACTGCGCCTGTTTCATAAAAACCGGAAAATCAGGCGGTCATACCCCGGCCCTGGCGGAAATTATCAGGGCCGGGGCTATGAGTCTGCACTCGAGCTGGACTGGGAGCAATCATGCGCCCGCCTTTTTGAAGAGGCCAAAGAAGGGCTTCGTGCCCCTGATGTCCCGGAAAAAAAAATGGATGTGCTTCTGAAAGGGTCCATTTTGGCTTTGCAAATTCATGAAACTATCGGCCATGCCGTTGAGCTCGATCGTGTGTACGGCTACGAAGACAATTTGGGCGGGCGCACCTATTTAGAACCGGCGCATCGAAACGAGCTTCGTGTGGGAAGCCCTATTGTCGATTGCCTCGGCAGTGATGCGAAACTTTGCGCGCACGGAGCCGGAACTGTGATGTACGACGATGAGGGGGTGCCTGCGCGCGCCACGCCGCTTATTGAAAAAGGAATTTTCACCGGATATCTTACTTCGCGCGAGACGGCCGGGACACTGGGTCTCGAGCGCTCTAACGGTTGCGCTGTGGCTAGCGATGCACTGAATTATCCCCTGGTGCGCATGACCAATGTCAGTTTGCTTCCCGGCCGCCACTCAAGCCTTAAGGCCATGATTGCATCTACGGAAGACGGCCTGTTGATGGACAACGAATCCAGCTGGTCGATTGATGATGAGCGCGCCAGTTTTCAAATCGGCGCCGAAATCGGCTGGCATATTCGGGGCGGAAAAATCAAGGGTATGTTCCGTCACCCCGTATTCTCCGGCCGCAGCATCGATTTTTGGCGTTCTTGTGACGCGATTGCCGGGCCGAAAGAATGGGTACTTTGGGGATTTTCCGATTGCACCAAAGGCGCGCCGCCGCAGCTTGCTTTTGTCTCGCACGGCGCCTCGCCAGCGCGCTTTCGAGGTGTTCAGGTGGGTAAGTAAAAAGGAACTGATCACAACTTGTGATAAGTTCCTCTAATACCGCCTGACATTTAATGTTAGGGGTAGGCGGTACTGTGCAGATTGCCAATGGGCTACGCCCATTTTCAATTGACTCATGCTGCACTAATGCGGATGATTCCATTTCATGCACATTGAAAGAATTGATGAAACTCTTCGCGCTATTTCAAATAACGAAGAGACCCACTGGCTGGTTGAAGAACGCACGGGCTATTTG
>JACQQR010000242.1 GCA_016206875.1 Candidatus Omnitrophota bacterium | reverse complement strand
AGGCACGGGTTCAAGTGGTTTATGCCGCACACGAACCGGATTTTCAACCCCAGAGCGACCCGGAAAAACTGAAAGCCATTTGCGAACGCGAGGCCGATGGATTTAATTATTTTCTGCATTTTTCAACGGGCGACCCAAGGGATAATACGCCGGTTGTGCTGGAAGCCTATCAAAGGGCCAGGCGTCAATTCAAAAAAGAAATGAAACTCGTTATCGTAGGCTGCCCGAAAACACGTTATGCCCAGGCACAGGAGGTATCACAGTCCGGGATCATGTACCATGATTTTGCGATAGGAACGAAACTTTTGGAGTTATATCAAGGCGCTTTGGCCTACGTGGACCCCTCATTATTTGAAGGTTTCGGTTTTCAGCCGCTAGAGGCTATGGCCTGTGGCGTTCCTGTGGTCGCTTCCAACGTGACTTCCATACCGGAAATCGTAGGGGAAGCGGGAATTTTATTGGCGCCTCAAGATGTAGAGGGTTTCCGGGATGCCATGATTCAAATGGCAAACAATCCTTCCTTGGGGGAGCACATGAGAGAACAAAGCATCCGGCGCGCCCGTTTATTTAATTGGGAAACCACGGCCCGGCAAATAGAAAGTTGTTTTGAGAAGGCCTTGACTTATGCTCGCAGAAACTGAAGATATGGCAAGCTCCGAGACCTCTACCGGACAGGATAGGAAAAAAGTGGTGCTGCTTACGGAAATCATGTCGCCTTATAGAACGCCTGTTTTCAATGAAATCGCAAAAAACCCGTCGTTTGATTTTGAAGTCATTTATTTGGCGGAAACCTCCGGCGGCAGAAAATGGGATATTGACAGGCAAGCCATGAATTTCTCGTTTCACCAGCCGCAGCATATCCGGATTCCTCTTCCCGATCGGTTTCCCGTATTTTTTAACCCGGGCCTTTATCGATTGCTCAAAAAATTAAATCCGGATCTCATGATTTGCGGCGGATACCATCATCCTTCCTATGTAATGGCGGGGATGTTTGCCGTAAGGCACCGTAAAAAATTTGTACTGTGGTGCGAGTCTCATGAAAAAAGCGTGCGGATTCGAAGCCGCCTGGCGAATTTTTATCGAAAAGTAATCTTCCGGAAATCCTCCGCTTTTATCGTGCCCGGAAAATGTTCAGCCCGGTTTATACAGAAGTATACGGGAGACACAAAACCAATCTATGTGGCGCCCAATGCCGTGGATAATGATTTTTTTTATCAACGCGCGGCAGTTCACCGCGAAAAAAAATCAGAGCTCAAAAGAATGAGAAACTTTCCCCGCCATTTAATTCTTTACGTAGGGCGGTTGCTTTCATCGAAGGGCTTGGGAACTCTGCTTGCTGCATACCAGCAGCTGTCCCGGCCGGACACGGGTCTACTGATCGTGGGTGAGGGTCCGGAAGAAAAACATTACAAAGAGTATTGCGCCCAACATCATATATCCAATGTTTATTTCGAGGGGCATAAGCAGCAAAGGGATCTGCCCTATTACTATGGACTGAGCGACTTGTTTGTGATGCCTTCTTTACGGGATGAATGGGGGCTTGTCACAAACGAAGCCATGGCCTCGGGTCTTCCGGTAATCGTGTCAGGCGAAATCGGCGCCGCCGCTGACCTGGTAGAGGAGGGAGCGAATGGATACGCGGTGGCGGGTGGCGATACAGAAGCGCTGCGCTTGCGCATCGCCAATCTGCTTGATGATGAAGCGCTCAGAAAGAGAATGGGTGAGCGTTCTCTAGAGATCATCAAAAATTATCATCCGCAAAAATGCGCTGAAGGGTTCATCAGCGCTGTATTAGGAACTGTCCCCTCCGCCTCGGCGCTTCCGTCCTTTGGCGGAAAAGAGGGCCCTTCCTTTTAAGGAGCTTTTTCTATGCTGAACACGGGCATGAAGTCTTCGATTTCATACTTATTCTGGATATGCGCGTTCGCAGTCGCCCTGTTTTTCACGCCCTATTATCTGGGGTCTTTGGTGGGACAAAACAACTGGTTTTATCTGGCGCTCTTGGCGATAGGTATTTCGGTTATCTCTCTTTTTTTTGTGGATTTGCGCTATTTTATTCTGGTGGTGGTGGCCTCATTCTTTTTTGCTTCCTGTAGTAACGCATATTTATTCTACCTTTTCAAAAATTTACGATGGGTATACCTGGGCGCTTTGGCGGTGTGGGCTGTGTTTCATGTGCTCAGTAATTTAAAGACTGCCAAAATGGAATTGCTGGATATCGTCGCATTGAGTTTTTGTGGTTTGGCCTTTGCTTCCCGGGAATATTCTATTTTGCCGCAATTGACTTTGGAAAGAAGCACGACTTTGTTGTTATTTTACCTGGCGGTTTTTTTGGGAGTGAGAAGTTATTTAAGTAATCCGGAGAATATATTGGTGCTTATCAATGATATTTTAAAATTGTCACTGGTCGTTTTAGTGATCGGAACTTTTATCACAAGCCGCGGCCGGTTTAGCGGTTTTTTTGCAAGTCCGAACGCCGTAGGTCTTTTTGTGGCTTTGGTTCTTCCCCTTGCGGTCTGGAAATATATGCAAGAGAAAAAAAAGTGGGTGCTTGTGTTGGGAGTTTTATTGGTGGCCTCCTTGCTGATGTGCCGCGCCCGCTCCGCCATGTTGAGCGTGCTGGTGAGCGGGGGGTTCTTTTTGATTAATATTTTTCAGGGAAGAAAGCTTTTTATCATCACGCTGCTGGCTTTCATCTTTTTGGCGTTTGCGCTCTATGTGGAACTGTTCGGCTGGGTTTTTTTCTCTGAATTTGTCCGCATGGATAGCCTTCCGGACGGCAGCGGCCGCACCGAGGCGTGGAATGAAACGCTGCGGTTTATCCGTCAACGGCCCTGGTTGGGATACGGCTTTGGAACCGAAGATCATATTTTCGCAAAATTTGTGGTCCGGTTCCGGGAACATTCCGGGGCTTATGTGCATAATTCCTATTTAGGGCTTGTCAGCCAATTGGGCATTATCGGCGCGCTCCTGTTTTTTGTTCCCTTACTCGGGTTTGTCGCCAAACACATTGTGCGGGTCATGCAATCGGGCGCTACGCGTGTTTTTTCCCTCCGCCTGGCTGTTGTATCTTCCATTATGAGCGGTTTGATTTATTCTTTTTTTGAAAGCTGGATTTACACCATTGGCAACGCTTTTTCTTTTTTATTTTGGGTGCTGGTAATGATTTTATACAGTATAGATAAAAATGAAACGGCGGATATCCAAAATTCCGGCTCATCGGAACTTGTTCCGCTAACACAAAATCCGGAAATCAAAAAGTAATTTCATGCCCAAAGTAGCTTATGCCTTCCTATTATTTCTTTTCTCGTTTTCTGCCGCCTCTATCGCCATGCCCTTTGTGATCCGCCTGGCAAAGCGGTTTCACGTCATGGATATTCCCAGTTACCGAAAATCTCATGAACGGGCGATTCCTTCCATGGGCGGCCTGGCCATATTCTTCGCTTTTTTTGTTACTGTATTGATACATCTAGCGGCGTTTCCCCTGGTGTATCCCGGGCAACAAGTTTTTCACGGGCATATTTTCAACTTTTTGCTTTGCAGCGTTCCGCTTGTCATTGTGGGTATTTTAGATGACCGGTACCGGGTCAATTATAAAATTAAATTTTTGATTCAGATTGCAACGGCGCTTTTGATGATCGGGCTGGGATATCAAATCTATGGCATTACCAATCCCATAAACGGCGAAACAATTCTCTTGGGCTATTACAGCATTCCGGTCACGGTGTTCTGGTTTTTATTCATTATCAATGCCATCAATTTTATTGATGGCATCGACGGTTTGGCGGGAGGGGTGTCACTCATTGCCGTGGCGACTATTTTTTTGATCTCTCTTTATTTAAACAATGGAGAGGTGGCTATTGTTTCCGCCATCTTGGCGGGGAGCATTGTGGGATTTTTGCGGTATAATTTCCATCCGGCCTCTATTTTTATGGGAGACACAGGGAGCCTGTTTTTAGGCTACATGCTCGCCACCCTTTCATTGCAGAGCTCGCAAAAGAGCTCGACGGTGGTTGCCATTGTCATCCCTATCGCGGTATTGGGATTGCCCATTCTAGATGCGGTTCTTGCGGTCTCAAGACGTCTTTTTTCCGGACTCGTGGGGCAGGGCTCGTTTCAAGAAAAGCTGTTTGCCTGGAAAAAAATATTTATTGGAGACAAGCAGCACATTCACCATCAATTGCTGGCCACAGGCATCAGCAAAAAACAGGTTGTGGTGTTTCTGTACCTGGTGGCTTTGGGTTTTGGGATGATCGGCTTCGTGTTGACGGCCGCCCGGTATCAATATATCGCCCTGATTTTGCTCTATATGGGAATCATCCTATTCATCGCCTTTCGGAAACTCACCGTGATTCGCCCCGGTTTTTCTTCTTCTGAAATAAAACAGGCTGTTTCCACGGAACATTTAATGGATGTAGCGCTTCAACCCAATGATTCGGAAGTGGGCATCTTGGTGATCGAACCTAAGAAAAATTTAAGCAGGGAGGTGCTGTGGCTCGCGACACATTCTTCCATTCATGTGACTCATGTGTGTGATGCAATAGAGGCGCTACAGGCAATCCAAACGCATGATTATTCTATTGCTATCCTAGATTATGATTTCAAAAAAGAAAATACCCCCGCCTTTTGCAATCAATTGAAAAGAAAAAACGGATTGATGCAATTTCTGATTCTGGCTCATGCCCATGAGTTTGTGGAAATAGCAAAAAAAATGGATTCATTTATTTTTGATATTATCGAAAAACCCCCAAACCCGTATCT
>JACQQR010000025.1 GCA_016206875.1 Candidatus Omnitrophota bacterium | reverse complement strand
GCCAACATCCCACTCTCTCGGCGCAAATCGGGGATTTGGGCGGGCAGGCCCGCCAACATCCCGCTTCCTCAGCGCAAATCGAGGGTTTGGGCGGGCAGGCCCGCCAACATCCCGCTTCCTCAGCGCAAATCGAGGGTTTGGGCGGGCAGGCCCGCCAAGAAGGCAAAGTGTATTTTGTCTACGGGGCGCTTCCTGAAGAAAAAGTAAAAGCGCGCGTGGTGCAGGAGCAAAAAAATTTCGCGCGCGCAGAAACCCTGGAAATTTTAACGACGAGTAAGCAACGCGTAAAACCTCCTTGCCCGTATTATGGCCGCTGCGGCGGCTGCCAGCTCCAGCATTTGGATTATGAAGAACAGCTTGTGTGGAAACGGAAATGGCTACAAGAGCTTTTATCCCGCATTGGCTCGCTTGCGGATGCTCAGGTGGAAGCGGTTGTGCCCTCCCCCAAACCCTACGGCTATCGGAATCGTGTGAGCTTAACCTTGTTTCACAAAACCGGAGGCCGGGTACGCCAAGGATTTTTGAGTCGCGACAGTGAACGCGAGCGCAACACCGACAGCCGCCATTTAGTGGACATCACTTCCTGTGATATTTCCATGCCCCAAGTGGCCCAAGCCATCAAAGAGATGGCGCTCAAAAATAATCAGGGCGATCTGTTCGGAGATTTCCAAGGCAAACTGAGATTGGAAATTGCCACAGACGGACAAAATACTTTTTTTCTGCCCTGGCAGACTCCGGAAGAAAAATCCGGCGGCCCGGGAGCCAAACCGGAAGAGGGGAAAATTTTGCGTGAAAAAGTACTCGGCATGGAATTTGAGTTTTCTCCTCAAGTGTTTTTTCAAGTCAATTCCTATCTGCTTCCTTCTTTAGTCCAGGCGGTAGCAGAGATGATTCCTGCCGAAGACGCGGAAAACACCTGCCTGTTTGATCTGTATTCGGGTGTGGGGCTTTTCGGGATCAGTTTGGCCGGCCGTGTCAAAAAAGTGATTTCCTTGGAAGAAAGCAAGCTAGCCTGGCAATTTGCTCTGCGTAATATGAAACGCAACAACATCGCCAATATGTTTGCTTATTCAGGCCGGGTGGAGGCGAAGTTTCAAAAATTCTTCGATCGCCATCAAATGGCTAAAAATATTTTACTAGTAGATCCGCCGCGCGGCGGGCTGGAGACGAAGATGATTGATTTGTTGCGCGCGGCGCGGGAGAAAATCCATTCACTCATTTATCTTTCCTGCGAGCCGTCGATTTTGGCGCGTGACATTGCCAGGCTCAAGACCGCCGGCTTTGGCCCGAAACGCCTTGCGCCTTTCGATCTGTTTCCTCAAACTCAAGTCTTTGAAACCATAGCATTATTAAGGCCGGCTTGAGCTGTGCCCAAAATTCGATTCGCTGCGAGGCGGGTCTAAGGCAAGGCGCAGTTGTTCCAGCTTGTCAAAATTCTTGGACTCGTATACCAGCCAGGAAGTAAAACGGTTGTGTACCAAACGAAGCTCGAAAAAATCCTTCCATTTTCTTGAAGGGCTGATGGCCAGGCCTTTTAGCTTTTCATACGAATAGCGCCGTTTGAAAAAAGAAACGCCCAAAAAACTCGCCTTTCGTTCAGCCTGCCGGAGCGCCGGGTAAAACAAAATTTGTTTCCCCGAGCCAATGCACAAAAACAAAATCAAGCTTGCAAGAAGCGGGGCCGCGTACACCCACCCCCAAGGATTTGCTGTGAGCGCGTTTACAGAAAAGTTTTCCGCATGCGGAAAGAAACTCAAAAAAAGAGACAGAAAAAACAGAGCGGCGCATAGCAGCAAAAACCGCCTTGAAAAAGACGGGGCCGATTTTGACATCTCCGAACGAAGAGCCATTCGCCGCGGTGGAATGGAAGCCATGTGGAGAGAAGTTTTATGCCGGGTTTTTGAAAACTCACGCAAAATTTTCCTTCCGAGCTCCTCAGGCGCAATATTATGTTCCAGCTTGCTATGTGAGGCGATGGAAAGTTCGCCCGATTCTTCCGAGGCTACAATCACCAAGGCATCTGTTTTTTCCGCCAGTCCCAAAGCAGCCCGGTGGCGTGTGCCCAAATCGCTGGATAAGTGTTCATTGGTTGAGAGCGGAAACACGCAGCCACAAGCGGCAATTTTTGTACGGCGAAGCACGGCGCCGCCGTCATGCGTGGGCGTGTACGGCGCAAATAAAGTAGCCAGCACTTCTTTGGTGATTTCTCCGCCAACCGGAATTCCCTTTTTCACAATCCCTTCCAAAGAATCTTCCCTTTCAATGGCCGCAAGCGCGCCTATTTTTTCGCCGGCCAGGGCCTGAAAGGCCAATTGGATTTCCCGCGCGCTTTTTTGAAATAATTTTTTTCCTTTTGCTTCTATCCGCCTTTCTTCCATCCATTCCAGGGCGGGGCTGATGAGAAAAAAGGAAAGGATCAGCAGCAAGAGAAAAGGCCGGAATTCCTCCACTTCTGACCAGGCGTCTATTCCCATAAGGACCGGCATCAGAAAGAATCCGGCAAGCAGTAAGAACAGGAAAGGGCTTAGCCAGCTTTTACGCAGAAAGGTGTAATGAAGCGAAAAAAAAGTGAATAGGAGTACAAACGCCGATCGAATGAAGATTTCGATGTCCGAACTGTTTATGACCGCTAAAAACATACTCACGAAGGTCCCCCGTAGCGTAGAGGTAGAGGCAGAAGTTCGAGTCATCTATCGTCTGGAAGCCCGGTGAGATTAAAATAAATTTAAAATAAATTTCGTTGAAAGCCCAGGGGGGGTAGTCGTATACTACACGGCACTTCCAACGGATTTCTGGGAGCACATCATTTATAACAGAATAGGGAAAGGAACCACTCCTAATGAACAGCAGAAAAATCACACTTTTCATTCTCTTTGGCGTGCTTGCTTTTGGCGCGGCAGGCTGCGTCGGAAATGATAAATACAATAAAGATATGAACCTCATGCGTTCTCAATTGCAGCTGCTTCAATCGGATGTTGAAAACCTCCGGTCGGGACAGCAAAAAATTGAGGACCAAGTCATCAGCACTCCCGCATCCTCCGCGGCAGTTTCTGGCGCAGTTGCAAGCGCCTCCGGAGATGTGTACCGCACGCCTTCAGGATTTACTCTTCCTTCACGTGACATTCAGAAAGCATTGAAAAATGCCGGCTATTACAACGGCCCGATTGACGGCAAAGTAGGCTCTGCCACTCGTGCCGCGATTAGGCAATTTCAAGAAGATCAGGGATTGTCTGCCGACGGAGTTTGCGGCCGCCAAACTTGGTCGAAGCTTCAAGGATTTTTAGACGGGGCATCCGCCGCTCCTTCTGCTGCAGCCGCAGCGATTAAGTGAGGTAATCGCGGAATTTCGCGATTACACTCATCCCCGCAAAAGCGGGGATCCAGTGGGGTGCATGACCGTGGCTGCGATCGCGGCCCCTCTCCCTCGCGGAGCAGAGGGAGAGGGCCGGACGCGAAGCGCCGGGGTGAGGGTGCGGCACCAAACGAAACCCTCACCCTTGATCCCTCTCCCTTTCTCGCCTTCGGCGGAAGGGCGAGGGGCCGCAGCTACGGTCATGCAGCCAGCGTCTTTGTGGGGTGTCGCGTTTTTTGCGAAGGCCGAATTCCGGTGGCTTCCTGCGCAGGCCCTTGCGGAGAAATCCGCAAGGGCGTTTCGCCGGATCTGGTTAAGTCATCATCTGAATCATATCGAGGTTTCCGTGAACGCCATATTCCGTTTTCTCTTTTTCAGTTTCCTTCTCGCTCCGGTTTTATATTTTTCAGGTTGCGCTTCGAATAAACCCAATCTGGAATATGAGAACGAAATGTTAAAAGGGCAGTTGGCTCGCATGGAAAGGCAGCGCCAGGACGATGTACGCCGGCTCAGTCGTGAAAAGCAAAAAGAAGTCAGCGCTTTGGAGCAATCGCGCGATGAATTGGCCCGCCAGCTTGCCGGTGAATTAGCCGATTACAAAGCCAAGCTGGAGCTTTCCGAGCGCGGGTTGGTGGTCACTTTTTTGCAGGAAATTATTTTTGACTCGGGCAAAGCCGAGGTAAAACCCGAAGGCCTTGAAGCCTTGTCCAAGGTAGCCCGGGTGGTGCAAAACCAGGCCAAAGATTATCCGGTAGTCGTTGAAGGCCATACGGATAATGTGCCGATTCGCGTTTCCGGCTGGAAATCGAATTGGGAATTGTCTGTGGCGCGTGCTTTATCCGTTCTGCATCATTTCGTTGAAAATGAAAATATCGACCCGCACCGCCTTGCGGTGATGGGTTACGGCGAATACAAACCGGTGGCAGATAATGCCGCCGCGGAAGGCCGCCGTCAGAATCGCCGCGTTGAAATCGTGATTTTCCCGGAAAAAATCAGCAAGATTAAGCCCGCTTAAGAACGGGAATTCAAGCTCGAGGCAATGAGCATGCGGGGACTCGCCGCTTCCTGGAAGGGCTCGCCGCTATAATTACCCCAAACTTCTTCGATCGAAAATCCGGCTGATTCCAGTATGCCCAGAATTTCGTTGGGCTCAAATAAATAAATTCTGATCTCGTTTTCTTTTCGGTCAATTAAACTTCCGTCCAAGTAATTTTTTTCTTCATATTTTTGCCGGATGGAAAGAATTTTCGAACTGCCCCCGCTTGCGCGGAACTCCTGAGCGCTTTTTTCAATCACTGTGCCGCGCTTCAAATGAGAAAATGTTTTGGTCGACTTTTTTTCGCCGCCGCCGAATGCGGGCTTGGCGTGCACCAAATCAATCAGAAGTTTGCCCCGGGGATGGAGGAGGTCTGCCAGCTCGGCCAGGCAATCAGCCTGCCGGCGGGAGTCGAGTAGAAAATTAATCGCAGAAAAAGGCGCCAGAACCGCATCAAATTTTTCGGGGAAATGAAACAACTTGGGATGGGCAAAGTCACCCGGAACAAATTGAATTTTTGATTGAATCTCCCGGGGGGTTTCCGAGACAGCTTGCCGGGCCCTATCTGTCATAGGGCCGGAAAGTTCAATTCCGGTCACAGAGTGGCCGTGTGCGCTAAGCGGCACGGTGAGGCGGCCCGTACCAGAACCCAATTCCAACACTTTGGAAGCGGGCGGGAGAAATTTTAAGTAAAAATACAAGTCGTCTTTCCAGGCAGAGAACTCGCTTTCATATAAATCAGCTACGTTTTCGTACATGGAGGCATAGTACTACAATTCTTCCGCCGGCGGAAGAATGGGCAGTCACGCCATCACTCGTTTTGACAAATAGTTGGAAGGATGGTACTTTTGCCGGATAGTCAATCTCTCAAAGGACGGTCTCTTGATTGCATGCACAGCTTTAAATTAATTCACATACTAAAAAAACCAATAGCTTTATTCTTATTCACCCTCCTTTGTTTTCCACAAACCCATACTGTACATGCCGCAGGAATTTCTGTGTCCGGCAGCGCTTTTTCTTTGCCGCCTGCATTGGGCACTATCCGCCTCGAAGACGAAGGAAGTTCGGCGGGGCGCGTCATTCTGATTGAAAATGCGCACGGCCACTATCCGGCTCAAGCAGCGATACGGCACTTGCTTCAGTATCTTCAAAAAACAGAACCTATTTCCCTCATTGCTTTAGAAGGAGCCTCTGGCCCTCTGGACATGGCCACGCTCCGGTTTTTTCCGTCTAAAAAAATTAATCGAGAAATCGCGCAGGATTTGGCTTCACGGGGCATGCTCACCGGCGCCGAATGGTTTGCGCTCACGGAAAAAAATTCTCCCCGGCTGGAAGGTGTGGAAAATGCGAAGCTCTACCGCAAAAACTTCAAAGCGCTTCAAACCGTGATTCGCGGGCGCCGTCGCGCGCAAAATATTTTAAGCCGCGCACAACAAGCGCTCACGCTTGAGCAAAGGCGCGTTTTTCATCCGGCATTATTTTCTTTTTATAGCCAGGCGGGCGCTTTTGAAAAGAACCAGCTGCCTTTTGAGGCCTGGGCGGGTGAACTCAAACGCCAAGCCAAAAAGGTGTTGGGCCTTGAGCTGGAAAGTCCGGCACTCGCAAACCAATTTCCCCATTTATCCCGATATCTGTCATTACAAGAAATCCGATTTCAAGTGCATCCGGCCCGGCTCAAACGAGAAATCAAAACGCTTCTCGGGCTGATTAATTCCGGGGTCCCGGATTCATTACAACGTAACTATATTGTAAGCGGTCTCCTGTCCCTCCCAACCTCGCCGCAGTCTTTTGCGTGTAAGCGGGTGCGCGATTTTTTTGAAAGGCTTTATCAAATCACCGCGCTACTCGCAATCGACTTCCGCCAATTTCCCGAGCTTAGGCGCCTGGCCGCCAAAATGATTTTATCGGATGAAATCAATCCGGAGGCCCTGTTCGAGGAAGCCGCCCGCGCAGCGCATCAAATTCTAAACGGGCTCGCTCGTTCTTCGGAAGAAAGAAAACTACTCCGCAAGAGCCGCGATTTTCTGCTCTTAAAACGATTGCTGCGTTTGGAACTTCGGGCTGATGAGTGGAAAGAGATTAAGCAGTCGTGGGTCGTCAGTCG
>JACQQR010000240.1 GCA_016206875.1 Candidatus Omnitrophota bacterium | reverse complement strand
ATGCAGATTCTTTCCGCCCCGGCGGATCCGTCCTGCGGCGGACGCGCCTCTTCGGGCACTCAGAATGACAAAAAGTACTGTATCAAGTGGTAGGCGCCCTAGAAAAAACGGGAATTACCAGGTTTGAGTCTAATGTTACGCGCTTTGGGCTAGGGCGGTGGCGGTGCGGAAAGCGGTGAGAAGTTCGTCTAGGTCATTTTCACCTAGTGTATCCCAGTCAATGGCAAATTGACGGCTGGTTCCTGAAGAGTCTGGAATTTGCTTGAACACGGGCTTCCCTAATTTGGCGTGCAGCGTGCCGAGGTCTCCCCGGTAGTGCGCCAAAAGCCTTCCCAATCCGTTTTCGGCAATGAGCATGCTGATTTGCCGCCGCCCGGCCTTTTTGAAGGGTTCCGTGCCCGTTACGGCATTGAGCAAATTCAACCTTGGAAAGTGGCTTAGGGAAGCCAGTACATCCGGCAAGGCAATCACTGTGGTCATGGAATAAATGGCGTTTGAGTTCTTAAACAAAGCTGGGGTTTCAAATTTTGCGGCAAATTGTTTCAACTCTTCAGAGTTAAGATCAAATTGAATTTTTTGGCTCAATTCATTTTGAGTCAAGCCCTCGGCATTTATAACGCGAAAACGGCTAGAGTCTAAACCCTTCAGCATATTTTCAAGCCGGAGGCGCAGGCGCGGGCTCATGCCCGTGTCATAAATCAGCGTGTATTCAGCCGGATTCGCCTCCTGCAAGGAAGATAAAAGCGCTATCACTTCCAAATTTAATTGGTCGCTGGTGAGCACATGGAAAGCAGGGCTCTTGACATGCGCGTCTGTCTTCCCCAATTCGCTAAAAAAATTCTCTACAAAAGAATTTTTCGAGGCCGCGGCTGCCCGGTTCCAATTTGCCTGATTAGAAAAAGAAATAATGGAAACAGTTTGTGTTCCGCGTGTCACGGTATCAATCAGACCGTGCGCGCTTTCGGGAGCCATCTCCGCAAACACCTCCGGCAGAAAAAGCCCGCGCGCATAATCTACCGCCACAGCAATTTTGCTTCCCAAGCTGGAGGCGGTGCCGGTTTGGGCAATAGACATTGCCCTCTCGTAAGGAGGCGCCTGCCCTGTTCCCGGCCCCGCACTGCGTCTTTGTCCTCTTCTTAATAGGAAAACATTTTTTCTATCTCGGATTCGAGTCGTTACATCAAAGGGCACCAGGGAACCGTCTTCCAAAAGAATGCCGAAATAATTTTCTTGGCCCAGCTCAAGGCCTCCTCCGGGAACAGGAAGAACATATTCGTAAAAGGCAACCGGCACTTCATCACGGTCAAGAAAAGCGGCAAAATCAACAGGCGCTAACCGACGCGCCACTTCCCGATCACGAATAATTCTAAACTGCATGGTGGGATCCTCTTCAATTCGCACAAGAGGCGTTCTATTCGGGTCTCCGGAAATTCTGTAATAGGATGCAGTCATCGTTCGAACGGCTTTTTGCACTCTCTCTTCACTTTGAAGTTGAGCACGGGGCGAAGCTACACGTTCTGTCGCAGAATCACTCAAAATTCCCGCTGCTAACAATGCATCATCTCCCAAACTGGCGCCGAGGGAGAGTAGGGCGTATTCTTGAATGCGTGTGGCGGGAGGAAGAATACCTATTTCCACTCCTTCGGGGTCATGGTCTCTCATGGCCTCCATAAATTGTGCGGGATCTTGCTCCGGAGAAAGACTGGCTACCAGGTATGGGGTGCGCGGCGACCGTTTCGTCTGATTAAAGCTTAAGAGCGTAGCCGCCACATCTTTTAATTTTGGGACAGAGGGATTTTCGAGATAAAAACCATCTACGTCAGGAGGCATGAAATAAGGATCGAATCGCGCCCAATCGATATCGAGCGGATGTATTTTTAGAAGAATGCGGATCTGATCTCGAACTTCTTGAGGGAGTAAGGATCGGATTTTTTTTGTAATTTTATTAATAAGCTCCAGGTTCGCATCCTGCCCTCGATGGGTAGCGCTGATGTCATAAATAAAAATAGTTTTGGCTATATGAGAATTTGGAACTCGCAGGTTATCAAACCAAGAATGTAAATAAGTTTCAAGACCCTCACGAGGCGACACTTCACTCAATGTAAGCATCACAGTTTTAAATCCAGTATCCACAGTAGCTCTGTAAGCATCCAGATCACAATGCCCTGAGCGTGCATTTTCAATGATGACGCCATTTGCGCCCACGGAGATAGCTTCATCAAAAGGCACGTTGGAACCGGCCAATATATCAACGGGCCCGCGGAATTGAAGCAATCGAAAGAATCCGCGCGCAATTTGCATCAAATCGACATAATTCAGGAATAGGCCGGCTAAAGGCCTTCCATATGCCATAACGTCTCGTACCGTCTTTGCAAAAGCCTGTTTCAGCCCGGCCAAATCAGGAATATCCGCCAGAAGGATATCTAATTTCCGCCCGTCAATTCGTTCCATTCTTCGAGCCGCTTTCTGCTGAGTCTCATGCACAGCCGGGATTAAATCACCATCTCCCCGTAAGTTTTCAGCGACGGAAAGAGAAAGGATTCCTTTTTCTACGGAAGCTTCTGCTACCGTAACAGCCAAGGGCCTTAAAAATGTTTTGGGATCCCATTTGGGAACACTTTCACTTTTCTTAGCGGCCCGGAGGCGAATGAGTTCACTCCAAATCTCCCTCATTCGATCTTCATCTTGGCCTTGAATTAAGTTGGCAATTGATAAAATAAACGGGCTTCCACCTTTTTTGGAAAAAAATCCAATCCCTACTGCAGCTGTAATATTGATTCCCTTTACTCTCTGGAATGGTTCGTCGGATATCCAGAGAAGCTCCGGCGT
>JACQQR010000027.1 GCA_016206875.1 Candidatus Omnitrophota bacterium | reverse complement strand
GTGTGGGCGGAGTGGGCATGAGCGCGCTCGCAAAAGTATTGCGTCATTTGGGGCATCATATTTGCGGATCCGATGCCAAGCAAAGTCCTTATCTCGATTCATTACTTGAAAAGGGCGTCAAAATTACGCTCAATCAAAAAGAGCCGGATCTTGGGGCCGTTGACTATGTGATTTATTCTTCAGCCATATCTCAAAACCATTCTGAATTTGCGGCTGCGCGCCGTATGGGACTCCCTTTATTTCACCGCGCCCGTGTACTGAGCTTCATTCTGAACCGTTTTACTTCTATGGCTGTTACCGGCACGCATGGAAAAACAACCACTTCAGCCATGCTTTCTTATTTGCTCCATCAACTGGGCGCGCGGCCCACTTGTTTGGTGGGAAGCATGATGCGCAATACCGGAGATAACGTGATTTTAGGAGATAAGAACCTTTTTGTGGCTGAGGTGGATGAAAGCGACGGCACGCATTCGCTGTATAGCCCCACGCACACCCTCATGACAAATATAGATAATGATCACATGGATTATTACGAAAGTCTCGACAGGCTTGTAGAAAGTTTTAGGGATCTGGCCTCCAGAACGCATGCATCGGGATATGTTGTTTACGCCTATGAGGATAAAAAACTTCGGGCGATCATGAAAAATGCCCATCGCCAAAAAATTTCCTACGGTTTTTCAAAAAGGGCGGATTTTCACGGCGAATCTGTTTTCGAAGACGATTTTAAAATATCCTATGACTTCTATCATCAAAACGAACTTCTGGGCAGGGTTTCGCTTTCCGTGCCCGGATGCCACAATGTTTTAAATTCCCTGGCCGTGATTGCGCTTTTATATTCTTTAGGATACGATTTTCAAACTCTGGCCGGGCACATCACCGGATTTCTGGGTACTTCCCGGCGCTTAGAAGTGAAGTATCAATCGAAGGAGTTGATAGTTGTGGATGATTATGCGCATCATCCCACAGAAGTGGAAGCCTCGCTTGCGGCCTTGAAAAAACAGGGGCGTACTATGTGCGTGGTGTTCCAACCGCACCGCTTTTCACGAACGCAATATCTAGCAAAAGATTTCGGAAAAGCGTTTCGCCTGGCCGAAGAGGTGATTGTGACGGATATTTACTCAGCGGGGGAACATCCGATTGCCAGCGTGGACGCCCAGTTAATTTTTAAAGAAGTGAAAGCATCGAAGCATCCGAATGTGCGCATGCTGAAGCGGGGTGACATTGTGGAATATCTGTGCCGGGGGTTAAAAAATTACGGCTTAGTGGCTTTTTTAGGGGCCGGAGATATAGGAGAACTGGCTAATGACTTTACTGGGCGCTTTGAAGATCGGGCTTGAACCCGACGAGCTTTTATCGCGGCATACGAGTTGGCGCATTGGCGGCCATGCTATTTTTTTTGCCCGTCCCAAAAATACCGAAGAATTAACCGGGATCTTGGAATTCGCCCGGTGTGAACGTTTACCTTTTTATGTGTTGGGACGGGGAAGCAATGTGCTTTTCCCGGATGAAGGCTACGGCGGTGTCGTCATCAATATGCTTGAGTTCAAGAAAGACTTTATGTGCGCGCATGAGGCAGTCGCTGAAGTTTCAGCCGGAATGCCCAACAATCAATTCGTGCAGAAATGCGCGGAGCACAATTTAGGCGGAGTTGAATTTTTATCTTCAATTCCCGGAACGCTGGGCGGGGCGGTGGTTCAGAATGCCGGATTCAGCCGGCGCCGGGGCGTTATCAATGAAATCGGAAATTTTGTGGAAGAAGTGACCGTTCTCACCCCGGAAGGGCGCATGCGCACGTTACAGAAAAGCGAAATCAACTTTTCTTACCGGGACTCAAATTTAAGACAATATGTCATCGTGAAAATTAAATTAAAAATGATTTCCTGTCCCCAAAAACAAGTTTTGGCGGAGGTGCATGAAAATTCAAAATACCGCAATGATGTTCAGGATTTACAGCATCCCAGCGCGGGCTCCGTATTTAAAAATCCTCAAGCGCCGTCACCCTCAAGCGGCCGGCTGATTGACTTGGCAGGGCTCCGCGGCTACCGGATTGGGGATGCGCAAATTTCGCCGCGTCACGCGAACTTTTTTATTAATTTAGGCCAAGCCACTTGCCGTGACATGCTTGAGCTGATTGCGCTGGCCAAGGATAAAGTGAAACAAAAGTTTGGCGTGAAACTGGAAGAGGAAATCCGTTATGTCCCCGGATAAAGAATTCGGCAGAGTCGGTGTTCTGATGGGCGGCAACTCATCGGAGAGGCCGGTGTCACTACGCTCCGGCGGGGCTGTGCTTGCGGCCCTGGAGCAAAAGACAATTCATGCAATTCCATTAGATCTGGAAGGGCCGCTTTCTCAAATTCAGGCAAAAATGGATGCCGCCCGTCTGGATTTGGCTTTTATCGCCCTTCATGGCAGGGGCGGAGAAGACGGCATGATACAGAATTTGCTTGAGGAAATGGGTATTGCCTATATTGGCTCGGATGCACAGGCCAGTTACCGGGCTTTCAACAAGCTTGAGGCAAAAAATATTTTTCGTGAAGAAGGCATTCCCACTCCCGATTATGCCGTTCTTCATAAGGATAATGCGGAGGAACGATTAGAAGCGTTCTCTTTTCCGCTTTTTATCAAGCCCCTTGAAGAAGGTTCGAGCATTGGCGTGATCAAAATTGATTCCCGCGAACAAATGGAAACAATGGGGCCTCTACAAGTGCTAGAGTACGGTTCGGTTTTGGTCGAAACGGCGATTCTAGGCAGGGAATTCACCGTAGGCATTTTGGGGGAGAAGCCGCTTCCCATTATTGAGCTGAAACCGCAATGCGAGTTTTATGACTACACGGCGAAATACACCAAAGGGATGACGCAATATTTAGTGCCTGCGCCCGTAAGCGCGCCCTTGGCTTCCCGGATTCAAGAAATTGCCTTAAACGCCCACCGGGTGCTTGGCTTGCGGGATTTTTCCCGCGTAGATATCATGCTGGACACGGAAGAAAGGCCCTTCGTTCTGGAAGCCAATACCATCCCCGGTTTTACCGAAACCAGTTTGCTTCCCAAGGCGGCGAAAGAGGCCGGGATTCAATTTGCTGATTTGTGTGTCACCCTGCTTACTTATGCCAAGGAGCGCGCGTTGGTTTATGCCAAAAAAAAGTAAAAAACGGTGGAACAAGAGACGTTTTCAAGAAATACTTTCTCAAATAATCCACAGTTTTGGCGTGGGGCTTTTTTTCATTTCAAAATTTTTGCCTCTTTTAGCCATCGGGATTTTGATTGGAACCATGTACCATGGCATCCAAACTTTTTTATACGCTGATCCGTATTTTCGCTTGGATGTGATTCGGGTAAAAACCGAACTTCCGTTCAGCGCAAAAGAGATCGAACACGTAAGCGGTCTTAGGCTGGGAGAAAATTTATTGGCCATCGATCTGGGGAAAGTCAAGCAGCGGATCGAAAGAAATCCGGAAATCAAAAAGGCCGAAGTGCGCCGCGTGCTTCCCAACGCCATTGAAATTCATGTGATTCGGCGTTTTGAAGTGTTTCAAGTGAAGATGTCTCCGGGCGGGAAATATTTTGCTATTGATGAGCTGGGCGTGATTCTTCCCAAGTCCGGCCGAGAGCCGATTGCGGGGTTGGTGCTGATTGAAGATAAAGGAGTTCCTCCCCGGGTTCCGGGGGCGGGCGCGCGCTATCTTTCAAAAAATTTAAGCGCGTTTACTTCTCTGTATCAATACAGCCGGCGTGAAAGCACGCTTGCGGGAGAAACCATTGAAAAAATGGTGCTGGACGCTTCCGGAAATTTCACGATTTATTTAGGCGGGGGGCTTGAGATCCGGCTGGGCAAGGCGTACGTGAAGAATTTGAAAAAGCTGCAAGGCCTGGGGTATTTGTTTTCTTCCGGCGAGCGCTTCAAAATTGAATATTTGGATTTGGAATACCAGGATGTGATTGTAAAAATGAAAGAAGACAAGAGGTTAAAGATCTAAGTGCAGCATGACAGTTAAAAATGAAAATTCCCTAATATGCTATCCGCACCTTCTCCCTTATTTCTCTTTTATGTAGGCTCCACAAAGCTTTCCGCCATCAAGGCGGCGCCGGTTGATCCTTCTTTTTTTGATGTGCTCGAATTTCACGAAATCGCTCCAAGCGGTTTTGAAAAAGGAAATGTGACCGATGTGGAAAAAGCCGTGCACGATATTCGGCGGCTTTCCACGCAAGTGGGCACATTTTCCGAATTCATGAAATATCCCATCACGGTGGTGATAGAAAGCGCTTTTTCCAGCACGTATTCTCTCTCGAGTTCGCTTTATTTCGGAAGGCAAAAGAAAATCTATTCATCCGATTTGGACCGAGTAATCCGGCAAACCCGTAACATGGCCACGCTTCCGATGAATGAGCGGCTAATTCTGTCTATACCTCAGGGTTTTGTTGTCAATGATTTGGCCGGTATTCGCAATCCCGTGGGCTTGGAGGGCGCGCGATTGGCTGTGGATTTGCTCCTGGTGACTCTTGCTCTGGATAGCGCCAAAAAATTAGAACAGGTATTCCGGCAAAATGGGCTCAAAATTTCGGGAATGATTCCCAAAGGCATTGCCGGTGTCCTCGGATTGCTGCATCCTGAGGAAGGAAAAGGAAGCACGTTATTTTTGGATGTGGGCGGAAAGTTAACTTCGTTAGTTTATATCCGGGAGGAGCGGGTAAGGCGCTCTTCTTGGTTGACGTTTGGCGGAGAAAACTGGACAGAACGGGTGATGAGGGGTTTATCTCTAAGCGAAAAAGACGCGCGCCGGTTCAAAGAAACGTTTGGTTCTGTGCTGCCTGAAAGAGACTTCTTTGATGAAATCATTCCGCGTTCCGGAGGCGTTTCCACAACACGCGCGGTGCGCGGCGACCTAACACGCAATGATTTATATCCGGTGCTCAATGAAGGGATGAAAGATTTCATGGATCTCATCCGCCTGGAGACCGATCGCATTGAAAAGGTGGAGGCCCCGGTAGAGCGCATCGTCATCACCGGAGGCGGGGCCAAATTGGACGGTTTTTTAGAAAAGCTGCATGCGCAATTCCAAAAGCCGGTTCGGCTGGCGCAGCCCCTTCGAATCCGCACACGCGAAAATCAACTCATTCAGCCGCAATATGCCTCCTTTTTAGGAGCCCTGCGCTTTCTGTCCGAAGAGAAGAAGAAACGCCAAGAACGCTTCCAAGGCGAAGGCCTTGCCAAGACCCTCCTCAGAAAAGCCAAAGATTGGCTGGAAGAATATCTATAAGTTTATCTTCCCATTGCCCTTGTCCAATATCCCAGTTTGTATTTCAGCCTATCTATGCTAAAGTCACCCAATTCCACTTAAAGAAAGGCATTGCCGGCGTTCATGTCCTCAGGAGTCAAAAAAGGCGCTTTTTTTCTTGTTTATAGCCTGATTCTCTTCGTGTTTATGGCAGAAACCGTGCTGGCTGCGGTACCACCGGAATATGCGGTTTCGCCTTCAAAATCTCCGCTTGTCTATCTGATTCAGGATGCGCATGACAGTTTGGATGCGCAAGAATCCAACCGAAAAATCCTCAAAAGTTTGATCGAAAAAGAGCGTGTCACTCACATTTTTTTTGAGGGCGGTAGCCTGCCTTTGAATCGGAAATTTTATTCCGTTGCCGGTAGGGAAGAAACGGATAAGAAAATTTGGGACGCACTTCTGCGTGAAGGCAAGTTAAGTGGTCTGGAACGCGCCGCTCTGGAAGCGCCGCGGAGAATTTGTTTCGAGGGCATTGAGGATGAGGCGGTATATTTTGAACATGTGAAAGCAATCCGGGAAGTTTTCAGCTCGGATCAAAAAGCGGAAGTGTTGATCTACGAAGAAGATGAGAGGATGGAAAAAGAGGCCGCTCGTGTGCTGGGCCCGAAGAACCAAAAACTTCTTCGTTTAATCCATAACTTTGAAGCAGGCTGTCTCGTAGCGGATCGCTATATCCGCGAGCTGGCACGGATGGACCGGAAAATTGTGTCGACTGGTCTCATGGGAGCGGACTCGCCTGCGGAGTTTTTGGAAAAATTCACTCAGGTTGAGGCGGATTTATTCAAACATTTTTCTGCCCGCCCGGGTGAGGCGGAGTTTCTTGTGCGCCAGCGGCAGTGGAATCTTGCGAAAAAAATGCTGCGCCTCAGGTTGAGCCGGGAGGAGCGGTCAAGATTTACGTCGTTGCGAAACGGCCTCAGGCCGGTGAGGCAATCCCGTGGAATTTTCCAAACAGTACAGAAATATTATGAAATCGCCGCACAGCGCGACGGAATTCTTTCGCAGAATTTACTCGCCCGGCTGCGGAAGGACATGCCCGCGCGAGCCGCAGTAGTTGTGGGCGGATTCCATACGGAAGCGGTTTTGAATGCGCTCGAAAAAACAGGTATCAATGCCATTGTAGTCCAGCCAGAGATCAATGATGCATCACGCAAGCTGGATTACAGGACGCGGTTTGCCACGCTTCCTCCCCCCGTAGAAGGTGCGCTATCCGTATTTCTCTCTCATCCAGAGGAAAGCCCGTATCACAGCCGGGCCGCTAGTACCGGCAAGAGTTTAGGGCTAGAGGCACTGGAATTTTGGCGGCAGAAAATGGCTTTCGATCGCCTCGTCGGTGCCGACCGGGCCCGTATTGATCAACAGGTTTCCGAGGCTCACGGCAGTTGGAGAGGATGGATCGGCAAAGGAGTTGTGGTTCGGGGGGACATAGAAATTCCAGCAGCTTTCAAGCTCAGTGTTCCAGTCGGAAATTTTCCAGATTCAGGAATTTCCATCCTCGTCCAATCAGCAATCGATTCCAGTTTTCCTTTTCTGATCCCTGCCCTCAGCACGAATGAACCTTTTGATAGGGGCTCCAGAAAATTTTACGCGCTCGAACGATTTTTAGTCCGGCACAAAGAAGAAAAAGGCCCGGCTTCTACCGTGACTGCAGTTCCGGAAGCCGGCAGTTTGGGCGTGGAAGGAGACCGCATGGAACTCATCCAAGCTTTAGAAGAGGTTTATGCGAAGTATCAATCTTTGGAGGAGAAACTGGAAGAAATTATTACTTCTCGCAGAGAGCATGATGCAAAGATCCGGGTACAGTATTCGGCAATTCAAAAAATATCCACAGCCCGCACGCCTGATTTTGCCGAGGATTTTTATGCTGCACTTCCCGATGCGGACGAGTTTCTCTATTTAATGGAGAGCGCCGTGTTTTCTGTGAATGCCGTTTTGGGTCATCTGAAAGGAGGGACCAGGCGGCAAAAAGACATTCTTTGGGGGCTCCTCTATGATTTGAAAGAAAAAATTGCTGCGGCGAAAAAAATCATTCTACGATTACGCAGCGAGTATCCCATGCCTACCGAGGGAAAAGCAATGGAACGGGATTTGCCCGCTTCATTGAAAGAAGATAGCGAGGATGGATTTTTTTTGGGGGAAAGTCCAGCTATAGATCCTATTGTGCCGACGGAGCCTCGGTGGATGGCTGGCTACATATCCTGGCGCCCAAACGCCCCGGCTTGGGTTCCTCCGTCTCATGCAGGTTCATTGGAAGGTTTTGCAGATGAGTCTGAACGGGCCCAAAGGGCGTATTTTTACTTTCTCAACCTTATTCCAAGTGAAAGCGAAGTTTGTATTTCATTTGTAGCGCCTCGAAATTTCTTTAAAAGTGTTTGGTGTCTTTTCCCCGAAAAACATCCTTTCATGGGAACGGTTGTTGTAGATGAGAGCCGGCAAAAGAATGGCTACATTGGATTTCCGGCATTTCCTTCTCTGGGCTCAGAGCGTGAGGAGCATATTTATTGGGTTGAATTTGATGCCATCACTTTAGAAACGATAGCGTGGCTCGAAATTGAGCCAAGAGGGCGGGATATTTTTGGAAATGTTTCTCCACCTCGTTGGAAAATAACTGTTTCGGGTCCAAGATTAACTCGCAAAAGCCCAGAAATAAACGCGAAAGATACAGTTGAGGTGAAGTTGGAGTTGCCGCATTTTGTTGATGCGGCCGAAAAAGAATTTACCTGGGATCATCTATTTTCTGATTACCGGGTAGAAGACGGCGCTCCTTTCGGTCTGGTGGGACAATGGGTGCTTGCTCTTCAATTTTCCAAAGAAACTCTTTATTTTGATCAGGATCTCAACCCGCTTTCCGCGCCCGGAACAAATGCAAGCAGTTTGGGAGATGGAGCGGCGCTCCCAGACCGGGTGGATTATTTTAACAGCAGAATGGAACACAGCTTAGAGGATGATACGAAATTCGAACGTGTTATGCGATGGCCCAAAAGATCGCCTGCCGCCTCGAGTTTGGTTTTGAAGTCCGCCCCGCGTTTTTATGGCCCAAAAGTGAATATGGATGCATGGCTCTTCAAGCTGATTCCGCCCGGAAGCCGGTTTACCTCGCGAACATCCGCACCGATAATCGAATCTCTTGAAGCCGCCCGCGCGAGCCGCCGCCAATTGCTCGGCATGGCATAGTTCCCTCTTGATAGAGGGGGTAGGTACCATGTACCCAAGCAGTACACCCTAAGCCGTGAGCCGGTTTGACTTTTTAGGAGGTATAGGGTATACATCTGGAATCTTTTCTGTGAGGGGAGATTTCAGTTGGGGCCTTCCGATACATTCGATTCGCGCCGTGTCAAAAAAGTATATTTTAAAAGTCTTGTTTACCTGCTGACTTTTATCTTTTTAACCTCCGGTATTTCGTGGTCATATCCGGTTGCCGTTACACCTGCGCGGCCCCTCATTTCTGCGCCTTCTTTCGTAATCGACATTCCGGAATCACTGGGACGCGTTTCCGGCGCTTTCCAGCCGGCCGCCGCAACAACGGCTCAATCGCCCGATGTTATTTTGATTCAGGATATGCACGCATCTTCTCAGGCTCAACATCAAATCCGGGCCATTCTGGAGTATCTTTCTAAAAACTATGGTTATGAATCCTTGTTTTTAGAAGGGGGCTCTGGTCCGGTAGATTCCGTTTATTTGCGTTTTTTTCAAAACGAAGCACTCAACCGGAAAATGTCCCGCCGTCTGTTGGACGAAGGAACAGTAAGCGGCGCGGAATTATTTCTGCTGGAATCCGGCAAGAGAGTGCATGCCTGGGGGCTGGAAGACGCTTTGTTATACCGGGAGAATCTGGCCGCGTACCGGAAAGCGGCGGCTGAAAGGAAACGTATCGGTCAGGCTTTGTCTATGTTTCTGCCGCGCCTTCAAACCTCCGGATCTCATATCATC
>JACQQR010000234.1 GCA_016206875.1 Candidatus Omnitrophota bacterium | reverse complement strand
TTTTTTCTCCGTTTTTTCGCTTCCTGGTAACACACCGGACTTTCAAAAACAATATCCACCTGTTCAAAAGGCGGCCTATTTTCAACAAAAGTAAACGCCTTCATATTTTTTTCGCGTACCCATCGGTTTCTTTTATTTTCATCTATAAAGTCCTGGGGATTTACTGGCAGGCGCGGTAAATATTCGATAACTTCGAAAGCCTGCAGCATTCTTTTCAAATTTGATGGGCTCATATCTACCATAATATCCAGATCCTTCGTAAATCGAGGAGCCCCATGCATAGCAGTAGCCACTCCCCCCACCACTAAATAATTCACTTTATGATGACGCAGGGTCCGGAAGATCTTTTCGTAAAGCATCATTTCACCTTGGCTCCGGAGGGGATGTCTTTTTCGGGGATCACTAACGTGAGCATGGTCTCATCGCTGGCCGCCAAAAGCATGCCTTCGGATTTTTCGCCGCGAATCACCGCCGGCTCCAGATTATTAATGACGACGATCTTTTTGCCGGGAAGGGTTTCGGGGGCATAATGCGCGCGGATTCCCGCCACAATCTGTTTTTCAGCCTGACCCACGCGAATCTTCAAGAGCACAAGCTTGTCGGCATTGGGGTGCGCCGACGCTGAAATAATTTCTGCGACCCTGATTTCAATTTTTTTGAATTCTTCCAGGGAAATAAGAGCTGGGGATATATTGGGGTCCATGCAGTAACCCTATCTTTTTTGTATGAAACAAGTTATGGAAAAAATCAGGCTTCCGTTATTGATTTCAAAATGGAACATGTTATAATCCGAGAACTTCATTACAAATTTCTGCATACGTATGTTTCGGAGGAAGTTGAATGCCTAAAATTAAAGTTGCTGTTGCGGGTGTTGGCAACTGCTGTGCTTCGCTCGTTCAAGGAATTGCTTATTATCAGCAAAACGGAAAAACAAAGCAAGAAGAACATCTGGGCCTGATGAACTACAATCTGGGGGGTTTTCTTCCGGAAGATATTGAGTTCGTCGCTGCATTTGATGTTGACAAACGTAAAGTGGGACTTCGTTTTGACCAAGCCATTAAAGCCAAACCCAACTGTATTTGGGACTTGGAGCGCAATCACCTTGCCAAAAGCAAATTTAAAGTCGGGATGGGTCCTGTTCTGGACGGCGTTTCCGCCCACATGAAAGAATATCCGGATCATAGAACTTTTCTGCTTTCGAACGAAAAACCCGTTGATGTGGAAAACATTCTAAAAAAATCAGGCGCCGAGGTTCTCCTCAATTACTTGCCCGTAGGTTCAGAACAGGCCACACGCCGTTACGCAGAAGCGTGCCTGAAGACCGGCGTAAGTTTCATCAATTGTATGCCGGCGTTTATTGTCTCGGATTCGAAATGGGCCAAAGCCTTTGAAGAGAAGCGCATCCCCTGCGTAGGCGACGACATCAAAGCGCAAGTGGGCGCTACCATTGTGCACCGTACGCTCACCAAGTTATTTCAGGACCGCGGCGTGAAAATCGACCGCACTTATCAACTGAATACCGGCGGTAACACCGATTTCCTCAACATGCTGAACCGCGACCGCCTGCGCTCCAAAAAAATCTCTAAAACTGAGGCCGTGCAAAGCCTCCTCACCGAACCCCTGGAAGAAGAAAATATTCACATTGGGCCTTCCGATTATGTTCCCTGGCAAAATGACAACAAAGTATGTTACCTCCGCATTGAAGGCCGCGGATTTGCAGGCTTTCCGGTCAATGTAGAGTTGCGCCTGTCCGTGGAAGACTCGCCCAATTCAGCAGGCATTGCCATCGACGCCGTCCGTTGTGTGCGCCTGGCGCGCGATCGGAATATCGGCGGGCCGCTCACCTCGATTTCCGCATACGGCATGAAGCATCCCCCCCGGCAAATTCCGGACAATGAAGCCAAACAGCTGGTGGAAAAGTTCATTCAAGGAACGATAGTTCGGTAAGTAATCAAGAGTCATCCGGGACGGTACAGGGACGGTTCCCCTCGGGAGAACCGTCCCTGTTAAGTTTTCCTCCCACCAGCCGTTAATCCTTTCATGCTGCGTAAATATTTTTATCCGCATATTGAACCCACGCTCAACGAGGCCGCTTCGGTATTGCATTCCAAAGGACTGAAGGCCGATATTCTTACGCTCATCGGTTTGATGTTAAGCTTTTTTTCAGCCGCCGCGTACGGCATGGGGCTATTTTTCTTCGGTGCTATGTTCCTTCTGGCCAGCGGGCTCTGCGACATGTTGGACGGGGCGTTGGCTCGCCAAACCAAGACAGGAACGGCTTTTGGCGCATTCTTTGATTCTGTCATCGACCGTTATGCAGATTTTTTCATCCTTTCCGGCATTCTGATTCATTACATGAATGGAATGGAATATGGAGTCGCTACGTTGGCTCTCGTGGCTCTCCTGGGTTCCATGCTCACCAGTTACACTAAGGCCCGCATGGAATGTTTCCCGGCGAAATGTGACATCGGACTGATTGAACGGCCGGAACGTGTGATCCTGATTTTTGCCGGATCTTTTTTTGGTTTCATGGTTCCGGCTCTGTGGGTTCTCGCCATTCTCTCGCATTTCACCGTCTTCCAGCGCATCTGGTTCGCCAAAGAACAACTTTCGAAAATCAGTCGATAGCTGATAGTGGATAATGGGTATACAAAGATTTTGCTTTTACTATCCGCTATCGACTATCGACTGTAGATTTGTTATCTTCCATTCATGAGAACGCTTTCCGGGCTTGGAATTCTCTTTTTTTCTATTGCGCTTGCGGGTTGTCAAACCACCGGCGCCCGCCTGGCTCCGTTTAAAATTCAAACGGCCTCGCTTGGCGAGCTGACCGCAAAAATCAATCACCAAAGCGCCTCCCTGCGCACACTCCGGACAAAACTCGATCTGCGCGTACGAGACAACTCTTTTGAAGGCGCGCGCGAGTGCCAGGGACTTTTGGCCTATGAAGCTCCCGCAAAAATATATTTCAAGGCATACCGAACGCTTCTTCCTTCATTTTTTACGATAGTCGCCGACAGCCGGGTTTTCCATGTGCATATTCCGAAAGAAAATCGCGTGCTTACGGGGAACATCGCCGATCTAGGGGAAATGCAAAACGTAAGCATGGGCATACGGCCGGATGATCTACTGCGCGCTTTAACTATTCAGCCCATTCCCTCAAGCAAAACTCATTTAGTGGAAATGCAGGAAGCCCCTCGCGAGTATGTTCTTTTTGTATTTCGGAAAATGGGCGATGAAAAAATTCTGGAGCGGCAAATTTTTGTGGAACGTTATTTTTTGCATGTCGCACGTGAAGTATTTTATAACTCATTCGGTGTGGCTGAGCTTGATATTGCCCGGACTGATTACCGGGGTGACAAGCCCGGCATTCCGTTTCCCCGTGAAATCGTGATGTTCCGGCCTAACCGCGGCAGCACATTATTTTTACGCATTCATGAACCCCGGATCAATACAGCGCTGAAAGAAGAACTATTCGAATTCAAAGTGCCTCAAGGGGCCATCGTAGAACAGGCGGGACATTCAACATGTTAAAGAATTTTTCTTTCGCCGCTTTCACCGCTTTTTTTGCGTCCCTGACTTTCTTTGCAGTTTCTTCCTATGCCTCAACGCTGGAACAATATGAATCGGCCAAAAACACCCTGGAAGGCATGCGCGCCAAGTTCACACAGAAAAAGACATTCACTCTTTTTGAGGAAACCGAAATTTCCGCAGGCGAAGTTTGGTTTAAACGCCCTGACCGCGCGCTCTGGAGTTACCAATCTCCTCATGCCTCCACCCTGGTTCTAAACGGGGACGATTCGTGGACGACACTTCCCGGCCCCCGGCAGGTACAAAAAGCCGCTTTAGGCGAAGGCGCGGCGGAACGAATTTTTTCTATTCTCGGATTCGGGAAGTCACAAAAACAGCTTCGAGACAGTTTTGAAGTGAGGGAACTTACAACTCAAGAAGACGGGATGAAACAGTTAGAGCTTGCGCCCAAAGAAGATTCGGTCCTGAGGTATTACACGCGCATTCTTGTGCGGTTGTCCGGAAAAGATTTTTTGCCTCGAAGCATTCTCTTGTACGAATCAAGCGGAGACACCACAGAAATTGAGCTTACGGATATCAGAACCGGCGAAAATATTCCCGATTCACTGTTCGCATTGAAAGTGCCGGAAGGCTATCAACTGATTGATTACGGGAACCATAACTGAGAATTAAAAATTAAGAATTAAGAATTAAGAACAAGGATGCGCACGGAGTGCGCTTCCAATATTCTTCATTCTTAATTCTTCATTCTTAATTGTTTCACATAATAAACACGCACGCAGCTATTACCGTTGTCCAATAACCATGTTTATTCCCTTCGGCGGATTGAGTCACGGCCATGGTTTTGACAATTTCAGAAGAAATGCGCCACTCGCCTTTCCTCTTATCGTATTTGATTTTCGGGCTGGGCTTGCCGCTGGAGCCGCCGTGTAAAATGGTGGCCAACATTTCTGCCGCAAGGTCTTCGCAATAATCATCTGCCTTCTTGGCGGTTTCCCCGTAGGAATGATGCTCAGAAAGATAACCGTGATGCGCAGGATTTTTGGGAATGGCCAAACCCACCGAGGAAGCGATCAGGCGGTTGGGTTCGTTGGTGGCCGATTCGGCTATCACCACGTGCACAATGGATCCGGGAGACAGGTATTTTAAACCCGCTTCTTTTGGGACCATTTTGCAATAGGGCGGATAAATGCTGGAAACGCGGACCAAATTAAATTGGGCAATGCCGGCATCGCGAAGCGCGAGCTCAAAACTGGTGAGCTTTTCTTTATGAACTCCCACTCCTTTGGTGGTAAACGCTTTTTTTGGCAGAAGCACTTTTTGATCTCCCCGAATCAAAAAGTGACTGTCACTTTAGTGACCGTCACTTTTTGATTTTCTGAGTGTAACAAAAGCCGGAAGCGGAAACAAGAATTTATGCCATCCGGCCGGCCGTTTGATGTTCGGCGGAACGCATCCGGACACTGAGAAGAATATTTTCGACAAGATTTTGTTCGGATCGCGGACGCGCTTTTCCCGCCTGTATGCCCAAGCTGGAGGCGGTGACTGTTTTGGGCAGCCAAAGCTCGAGCGCCGAAGCGGCTTCTCCGGCGGTTTGATAGCGCTCTTCAGGCTCCGGGGCCATCATGCGAGCCGTAATGGCGTCTAATGCAGGCGGGACATGACGATTGATTTGCGTGATTCGAGAATTCCCCCTAATGATTCGGGTAAATATTTGTTCGGGAGTGATACCGGAAAAAGCTAACGTGCCGGTCAATGCTTCAAATAAGGCAACTCCCGTCGACCAAATATCTCCTTGGGCACTTAACGGGTTTTCAGAGTCATCGTGATAAATATATTCCGGGGGCATGTAATTTGCCGTGCCTACAAAATCATTTGTTTGTGATAAAACCGTGTTCCGTGTAACCGTCAAGCCAAAATCCATCAGCACCGCATGCACTAATGTCTCGCACATGCTTTTTAGCCAAATATTCTCGGGTTTAATATCCCGGTGAATGAGGCCAAGTTTATGAAATTCTTCCAATGCCCTTAAGATTTGAATAAAACAGCGGGCAATCAGAACAAATTCCTCTTCTTTTTCGGGCATATCCCGGTGGTAAATATAATCACGCAGCGTTTGTCCCTTGAGCAATTCCAATGCTAGCCAAATAATTTTTTCAGAATTTGTAGTGACACTGCCGCTGCCCAGCGCATGAATTAAATGCCGCTGGTCAGTGCGAATTAATCGAGAGGCCATTTCTTCCCGAGACAGGGTGGCTTCTGTTTCAACATCTTCCCTGCGGTTAGAACCGATGGGGATGGGAAAACTTATTTTGATAGCTGCAGGCCTGCCGTCAATGCGGCCTTCATAAATAGCCCCTTCCCAACTGGTGGGCTCTCCGTCTATAAGCCTGCCTAACTCCATACGGCCCGCCATTTGCTTTTTTATAATTTCTGCCGCTCTCCTTGCCCGTTGAATCGCGACAGTTTCGCCGGCCGCGCTGCCTCGCAGTGAGCCTAACAATCCTAAACTGCGAGCCGCAACGCGGGCCCTGGCATGAAAAACGCTTTTGAATTTCTTGCTTAAGTAAACGGGCAGGGCGCCTTCCACAGGCGGAAATAATTCAGCCGTCGGGGAG
>JACQQR010000231.1 GCA_016206875.1 Candidatus Omnitrophota bacterium | reverse complement strand
GCCGGACCCAGTCATGTGCTTCCCACTAACGGAACTGCGAGGTTTTTTTCGCCTCTTTCCGTTCAAACATTTATCAAAAATATGCAAGTGATTCATTACACAAAAGAGTCGCTATCCCGGGTGCGCGAATATGTCAGAAAGTTAACAGAAATAGAAGGGCTTGTGCTTCACCGGATTTCTCTAGAAGCCCGGTTTACGGATACCCCAAAAGCCTGAAAATTTAAAACCAAAAAGGAAATTCCCATGAATTCAAAACGAGTCGCTGAGATGAAGAGAAAAACACGGGAAACCGATATCACCGTAAGGCTCAATATCGATGGCCAAGGCAAATCTCGTGTTTCCACGGGTATTGGTTTCTTAGATCACATGCTTGCGGGTTTTGCCCGACATGGCCTTTTTGATATTGAAGTCAAGGCCAAAGGGGATTTACACATTGACATTCATCACACCAATGAAGACACCGCCATTTGTTTGGGAAAGGCTTTTGATAAGGCCCTGGCGGATAAAAAGGGGATACGGCGCTTTGGATGCTTTCTTTTGCCCATGGATGAAGCGCTGGTTCAAACCGCCCTGGACATTTCCGGAAGACCTTCTTTTTATTACCGGGTACATCCTTCTGTAAAAATTACGGAACGGGAAAATGCTTACCTGTTAAACGACGCCAAAGAGTTTATTAAATCATTCTCTCATCACGCGGGAATCAATCTGAATATGGATATTCAATCAGGCACGGATCCGCATCATGTGATTGAAGCCTTATTCAAATGCCTGGCTCGGGCCTTGGACGCCGCTTGCCAAATCGATGCAAGAATCAAGAACGCGGTTCCGTCCACTAAAGGAAAACTCAAGGAGTAGTCCCAGGTGATTGCGATTATCGATTATGGAATGGGAAATCTCCGAAGCGTTTCTAAAGCCCTAGAAAAATTTGGAGCGGAAGTCACCGTTACACAAGATGCCCAAATCCTTGGGCAAGCGGATAAAATCATTCTGCCCGGAGTGGGCGCTTTCGGCGATGCCCTATGCGAGCTGAGGAAAAGAAATTTAATTAAGCCCATTCGCGAAAACATCAGCAAAGGAAAACCATTTCTAGGCATCTGCTTAGGCCTGCAGCTGCTGTTCACCTCCAGTGAAGAAAACCCCGGGGTGCCCGGGCTTAATATTTTTCGCGGTACTGTGGTGAAATTTCCTTCCGGAAGCGGAGAACATACTCTAAAAGTGCCTCACATGGGCTGGAATCTCGTATCCCTGCGCGAAAAAAATCCGGGCGGCCTCTTACAAGGAATCAAAAACGATTCTTATTTTTATTTTGTCCATTCTTATTTCGCGCTTCCGGAGAATCCGGAATTAATCATGGGTTCTTCTGAATATGGAACTATGTTTCCGGCCATTATCGGAAAAGAAAACGTTTGGGCCACTCAATTCCACCCGGAAAAAAGCCAGGAAGAAGGGCTGAAGATTCTGGCTAATTTCGTAGCCATGTGAGCCATGCAACTCTATCCATCCGTAGACATTATGGCAGGCAAAGTCGTTCGTTTAAAACGCGGCGACTTTTCTTTCATTGCCGAATACCCGGGTTCGCCGCTGGAGTACGCGAAAAAATGGCAAGACTCGGGCGCTAGCTGGCTTCATGTAGTTGATTTGGACGGGGCTGTGCACGGTGAATTCAGAAATTTTGATTTTGTCCGCGACATTGTGAAACAAACAGCCCTGAACATTGAATTAGGCGGCGGGGTGCGTACCGAAGAGCAAATTAAAACTGCGCTGGATATCGGCGTCTCCCGAATTATTGTTGGCACGCGCGCGGTGGATAAAAATTTTGTAACACGCATTCTTTCACAATTCGCCGATCACATTGCCATAGGTCTGGACGTTAAAGACGGTTTTGTTCAAACACACGGCTGGAAAACAGCCAGCACAATGCATCAATCCGATTTTCTCGTCAATTTGGAACAGCTGGGCGCTTCTTGCGTGGTGTGGACGGATATATCCAAAGATGGAATGATGGAAGGTCCCAATGTAACGGGTTTGCGAGAAATCCTCGGGGCTACTTCCATGCGAGTGATTTTATCCGGCGGGATGTCAACACTCGAAGACATAAAAAAGTTGCTCGCAGTAACCGCCCCCAATTTCGACGGAGTCATTATCGGCCGGGCGCTTTATGAAAATAAAATCAACCTGAAAGAAGCATTCGATTTGGTTCGAAGTGAAAATTAATATCCTGTTTCCTAAATTTATATAGGGTTAAAGGAAAAACATGATCTAACAGGCGGCCCCTCTCCCTC
>JACQQR010000233.1 GCA_016206875.1 Candidatus Omnitrophota bacterium | reverse complement strand
TTTCGATATTGTAAAATTTTAGGGGCACATTAATTGCGAAATTTGGTCGTGTGCGCGTTTTTTATTTTTAAAAAGTGGTAATTGCACAGTAATTCAGAATTACAGAATTATGTGCGTAAAGGAAAAGAAGCAGATTCCCCATTTGAAAGGAAATTGTAATGAAGAGAATGATTATTTGTTCTTTGACAGCAATGATTATTTCAGGCTGTGCAACTATACCAGGAAATTATATCCCTCAACAATTATTGGATAAAGACGAGCAACTTAAAAACGCTTCATTTAAATTAGTAGAAGATTATCTTCAGGGACAAAAACATGGGGAAAAATATATTGCGGCTTCCGAAAAATATGGAAAAGGCACAGCTATATTTTTGAATTTAATTGATTATGAAATTTGGGGGACTGGGTATTATGTAAGTTGGGGTAAAGAATATCCCGCAGTAATTTGCAAATTTAAAATGGGCAATCAATTCGGTGGAATTGTATGGGAAAGTGATTATGTGGTTTTGAATTATTCGCCAGATTTAAGAATAGCTGGGGATAAATATTTAGGCCTGAGAATTAAAGAGTTTCAAAAAACTTATGATGTGTAATATTTGGCATGGAGTATTACGGTAATTTTTGGTAAGAGGCCCGCATGAATTCTAAGGGCATGTTACCTAATTCATTTAGCAATAAAGTGCTGTGTCTCCAGAATTATGAAAAACCGATCTCGTTTAAAATTAAAAAATCTCTCGTTAAAGGAGCGATGATGGAAAGTTTATTTACTTTTGACAGTGTGATGGTATTGATCACATTGACGGCTCTTGAAATTGTGTTGGGGATAGACAATATTGCGGAAAACCGGAGGCATTACTGATGGTGCCACGCTCAAATTATTCCAGCCCGGCACTGGCAGTAACGCCTCCGAATTTCGTAACCGCTTTGTCCCAGGTTCGAGTCCTGGCCGGGGAGCTTTCAGGGTTGGGGCGAAATTTTGCCCCAACCCACGGATTTATAAATACTTACGTGATTCGAGTTTTGGTTCAAAATTTGTCGGGCAGATATCTCAGAGAACCTAATCGTACATTGAAGCAGAAAATAGAAGATGGGAGTTTGATATGAAGAACCATTCTATCATTGGATTGATTGTCCTTTCTTCGCTTATTGCAGAACCTGCCTTTGCGAATGAACAAGTTATTGCTCACGGCGAGAATCCACAGGGCAAATCTTTTTTTGCCTACACTGGCCTTGTGTCAAAAAAAGATGCTGGTTGGCAGAATGCAGGTATGGATAACGGAATATTTGAGGTGGTTTTAAATGATGGTGTATTGGACGTTCGATTTGTAGATGCCTCGAAGAATATTAAATCGGTTCGTGAGCAGGGCGGAAAAGTCACTACTTTAAATAAAGGAGAGAAAGAGGCCGCGATTTTGGTAGCCTATCCAGCAGAAACAATAGAGACCTATACTTTTTACACAGACAATGGAGGTCAGAACAAATTCATTATGACGCAAGTAAAGAGTGGGCCCAATGCTCTAATAACACAATCATCCATTTTTACTGGGGCTTGCCAATTCGTAGAGTTTGATAAGTTTCCGGATTGATGATCAGCAAAGGATCGTGAGAAACAGCAATAAATTAATAAAAGCCCGAAAAACAGAAAGTGCCAAGCATTGTTCTCTTTTCAATTCTTCCCACTGAAAAAGGCAAGATTTTTTTGTTTCATTATTTTACTCAGTGCTTTAGCGAGCATAGCGAAGGCTTCCGATCAGGTTTCTGGGGACACATTACTTAACTGAGCGAGAATTAAGTGTTGCGTCCCCGAGAAGTTGTCCCCAGAATTGAAATTGCCAAATTTTGCGCCGCGCTTTACACTCTTTCCATAATCTGGAATCTTAATGATTCACAAATCGTATCGTTGGAGCTGTTTGATGACCATAGTGACAGATCAATTAACGTTTGATGTATTGAAGCAGATGGCAGGCGCTTTATTTGAAAATATGGTGAAGGGTGTTGTGGACGTGGAAAGGAACCTGCTGGCTCTAGATGCCGAGCTTCATTCGGATCTGGAAGCGTTGCTGTTGCAGGACGGATCCCGCCACAAAAATCTGTGGGGGATCAATCTTTATCCCGAGCTAGAGGGTGGGGAATTTATCGAGTTTGATTCTATGATTAATATCAAACCCGCTCAAGGAAACCGCAGTCGCGGCGTGGATAATCCAGAAATTCGTAATCAGATCATCCAAATTGTAAAACAGAAAATTATCCGATGAGTTATGAACACAAAGAATTAGCCGAAGGCCGCTGGGGAAAACTTTCCTTTTTGGAGCAAATGGCCAATATTGGAAGCGAAGTAGAAAGGGCCCTGAACTGGCAAGCCAAGAATAATAGGGTCTACAGCGAAAAGGCATTTTGCCGCGCACTGGAATTGATGGATCTTACGCTGGACGCCGCAGATACATTCCCACGGCGTAAAGAGATTGCCCGCGTGCGGGAAATTTTCGCCGATTATTTTTTCGGCGAGAACGAATTTCAATCCTCTGCCGTTTCGTGGCGGTCGTATTTTTCTCCTTTTGCGTATGCCGTCCGTAAAAATTATTAATATTTTTACTTCTGGGGACACTACTTAACTGAGCGAGAATTAAGTGTTGTGTCCTCAGAAGTTGCAGTTGGCGAATGGTTGGCGTTTTATTGGCGATTTTCCCCTCTAAATCCGAAAAACTTTGCTGGACAACCCTGGCTAAATCGGCTATATTTATTGGCGAATAGTTGGCGATTAATCCTATGAACGATTACCTTGAGAAGCAAAAAATCGTAGCAAAGTATAGTTTGGGAAAGTGGCGAGAAATCGAAGAAGAGCGCCGCCGCAAAGCCAGTTCTTTGGAGCTACTTGATAAAAAAGGGAAACCTTTTTGGTTTGTTCTGTCATCCCATCTTGTGGAGCTCATTTCCGAGATTGAAAGAAACAGAGGTTTTTTAGCCTCGCTCAAGCTCCCCAAAAGGTTTCTCGACCGGCTCTCTTCCGAAAGCGAAAAAAAAGAGGCTTATTATTCCAGTCATATTGAAGGGGCTGTAACGAGCCTGGAAGCGGCATTGCTGTATCTGAATAAACCTTCTCGGTCAGACTATGGCGACGAAAGTCTTCAAATGATTATTAACAACAGAGACGCGCTGGAATATGTCCGTGAGCAAAGTGGAAATCCATTCAGCCATAAAATAATCTGCGAGCTTCATAAAATTCTTGTTCGGAATACTCATAAAGAAAGACCGATTACCGTTGGGGAGTATCGCAAAGGCCCCATTTATGTTGTGGATGGTCAAGGGCAAGTGGTTTATGAGGGCCCTCCTGCATCCCAAGTGACGGCGATGATGGATTCATACGTTGGGTGGATGAATGGCGAATCTAACATTCATGCTCTCATTCAGGCAGCGCTTGTGCATCTTTATTTTGTTCACGTTCATCCTTTCGATGACGGAAACGGGCGGTCGGCCAGGGCTTTATCGAATCTGTATCTTATGAAGCAGGAGTATCAATTCATTAATTTTCTCTCGCCTTCGGATTATTTTGACCATCACAGAAGCGAGTATTACCGGGCAATTCAGAATTTTGAAGCTCACGAGTGTGACGCAACGTTTTTTATCATTTATTACCTGACGGCTCTAACAGAACAGTTGAAAAATGTTCAAACTGAGATCGGCAAAGAAACAAAAGTCAGGAATATACACGATCTTTTAAGTCAACAGGACCAAGCAAAACTTGACAAGAAACAGATGAAAGCGCTTCAGTGGATGCTCGAACATCCGGAAGCCATGACAACGAAGAAGTATTGTAAGCTTGGACAATGTTCTGATGAAACAGCCCGCAAGGATTTTAATCGCCTGCTCGAGGCGGGACTTATTGAAAAGATCGGGCATGGCCGAACGACGGGCTACGTTTTAAAAACGTGAACGGTGCGGAAATACGCATCACATTCTGGGGATACAGTACTTAATTGTGAACGAGAATGAAGTGTTGTGTCCCCGGGACAGCAGAATTTAGGTGGGTCATTCAGCCAGGGCGGCTTTTAGTTTGAATTCGGGGGTTTTTTTCAGGTCCCAGGCTAGACGAAGTTTAGAGAGCAGAAAGATAATCCACTTGCCGGGCTCCCAGTGATACCAGCGGATTCCACTGCGGTAATCGTTGGGAAATCGGTGATGAAAATTATGATAGCCCTCGCCGTTGGTGAGGAAGGCCCCAATCCAATGGTCGCCGGCCGAGTTCTCGGGCGCAAAGCCCCTGGCCCCGAACGTATGGCCGAAGGAATTAATAAAGAAAGCCGAATGCATCACCAGCACAAGCCGCAGACAAACCGCTAAAATAAAAACCCCCAATGGGTGTCCCATCCAGAATCCAATCAGCAGGGGCACGGCCATGCCGGCGCCCACAGACCAGAGGCTGTAAAAATTGTGCTGATGCATCACCAGACGGGAGCGTTGCAAATCTAAAACGTTTTCGTAATTTACGCGGTGTTTCCAAAATAAAATCCAGCCGATATGCGCATACCAAAATCCCTTTTTGATGCTGTACGGATCCAGCTCGGTATCGGTAAATTGGTGGTGTTGACGGTGCTGCGAAGCCCATTTTAAAGCCGATTGCTCAAACGTTGCAGCGCCAAAAAACAGCAAAATAAAACGGATGAAAGCGTTGGTTTTATACGTGTTGTGCGCAAAAAGCTTGTGATAGCCCATCGTAATTGACATGCTGGAAAAAGACAAATACACGAGGAAAAGCGCCCATTCCCATGCGGCAACTTTGTGGCTGAGCAAATAAAGAGGTGTGCCCACCAAGGCCACTAGATGAATCACGGCAACAAAAATAATGCCCGTCCAGCGCCATTGCTCTTTGGGTACAGGATAAGTATCTTCGGTAGATTTTAATTTGGCCATAATTTTTTATTGAACATTTCTGAGGGTCAAAAGAAGACCGGTGTTTTGCGGTACTATTACGGTACGGCATGAATAAATTGAAAATGGGCGTAGCCCATTCACAAGCCGTATAGTACCGCGTTCCCAACATCAAATGTTTTGCGGTACTATGTCAATTAAAGAAATAGGAAGGTGGCCCTATTTACTGTTTCATCTTCCCCTTCATGTCCATGGGGCAAGTGCCCATGGGGCAGGCGCTGTCGTTAGCGCCGCCGTTCTTTACACCGCTCGAGCGCCCGTATTGCAGCTCTTTAAATTTGGCCCATTGTTCCTCGGTGAGCGTGCTTTTCAGCTTCGCGTAGGCGTTCACCAGCTCTTTATTCACCGCCTTCTTCAGGTCGTATTTTTGATCAATCAATTTATTCACGGCGCCCGTGTCGATCGGTGTGTTATGCAATTTCGACACAAGCTCCAGTTCCAGAATTTTGATTTCCGCTCCTTGGCGGATCAAATTCTTTTGGATATCCAGCTTCAAATTTTTGAGGGTGTTCACTTGCTCGTCGGAAAGCCCTAAGGCTTCACGTTGCGATAATACGCCGCAGGCTTTGTAGAAAAATTTTCCAGCCAAGTCTTCGCTGCCCGAGCGCTCACCGTAGGAGCCATGAAATGCGTAGCTTGAGGGAATCCCTGTTGCAAGCGCTACCGCTAAAAATCCTGCCGCCCACATTTTATTTTTATTCATGATGTACTCCTCCTTTATATTAGCAGGGTTCTGATAGATTCCGGACACCCTTGTACGCGCAACCCCATTATTATCGAAACTTCCGTGAAAAGCGATATGAAAATTTGATGCCAATATCCTCTTTCGTTTTCCATAAGTCTAGTGATATGATTCATCAGCGTGTACCGGAGAAATTTTGTACGATATTATCAAAACCTGCGCTTCGCGGAAATCCATGAAAACTTATTTCATCACGTTGCTTTCCATTCTCGTTGTGGAGCTTACTGATAAAACCCGTCTTGTGGCCTTGGTGCTGAGCGCCCGCTACCGCACTCCTATTCAGCTGATTACGGGCATGACCTTGGGATATGTTCCGGCCATTGCCGTGGCCGTTTTTGCTTCCGAGTGGATTTCTATTTATGTCCCGCCGCTTTTGTTGCGGTGGCTCACGGCTCTGTCGTTTATCGGTTTGGGGGCTTATCTGCTTGCAGCTCGCGGAAAAAGAGAAGAAGATGAGGACAAGCATTTAAAAAAATTCGAACACTTAGGCCCTTTTTGGATTGGTTTTCTTTTAGTCATGGTGACGGAATTTGCCGATAAATCGCAGTTCGCCACAGCCGGTTTGGCCTTAAAATATAAAGACGCGCCGGCCGTATTTTTGGGTTCGCTTTCGGCGCAAGCGCTTTTAAACATCGTCTATGTGGCTTTTGGAACTTTGCTGGGGAAATATCTTCCCGTAAAGCTGGTTCATCTTGTGGCCGGCATTTTATTTTTAATTTTTGGCATTTGGGTGCTTTGTGCCAGATAAAAACTCTGAGGCTGCGCGTAAAAAGTTGGCTGTTTGAGTACAAAATCGTTTATGGGCGGTTCTCTTAAAGAGAACCGCCCCTGTTGATATCAACCCGGGGAGGCGGTATGAAACAATTGGCTAAGTATGCGGATCACGCCTATGCGCTCTTGCGTATTGTGGCGGGCGCTATGCTTTCATTTCATGGGTTCCAGAAACTTTTTGGCTTTCTCAGTGATTTTCATCCGCCCGTGGGTTCACAATTATGGGTAGGCGGAGTGATTGAGCTCACCGCAGGCTTGCTCGTTTTTGTGGGATTTCAAACCCGCTGGGCGGCACTTCTGGCCAGTGGCATGATGGCTGTGGCCTATTTCCAATTCCACTGGCAATTTCAATTGGGCCCGGCTTTTTTCCCGGCTATCAATAAAGGAGAACTGGCAGTGTTGTACTGTTTTGTATTTTTCTTCATTGCCTGCCGGGGTGGGGTGACGTGGTGCCTGGATAAACGATAAAAAAAAGAAAGGTGACTGTCACCTGAGTGACTGTCACCTTCTTTTTAGTGCAAAGGCGCAAAAGTGATCTTTACTTTGTAACGTTTTCGTATGTTTCTTGAGTTCCTTTACCTGCGCCTTCTAGGACCTTACCCGTTTCTTCACCGGCGCCTTTCACTGCTTCACCGGTTCCTTCGGCAGCTCCTTTCAGAACTTTTCCGGTTCCTTCGCCTAAGCCGGCAATAGTTTCTCCGGTGCCTTCTATTAATCCCTTTACCGGATTGCCATCTTTCTTCGCCTCTTCTTGGGCATCTTCAGCATAAGCAGTTCCTGTGACGATGAATGCGCTGACCACTAGAGCGAGCACAAGCCCGCCTGTTAACTTAAATTTCTTCTTCATGGAAATGACCTCCTTGTAGGTTCCTACGGAAAGAATTGTACCGCGAAATTCGAATTTTGCCCAGCATTGTAATTTTTCGTGTATACTACCCACTTTTCACCGCGAAACAGTGACAAAGGGGGTCGCCCGGGTGATGAGCCATATTGGAAGCATATTAAAAAGAAAGATAATGTGGGGTAATATTCTTTTTTTCTCCTTGGTCACGCTTCTGGGATTCGTTGCCGCCCCGGTGTACATAGGCCTCGCCGGAATTTCCCTTTCTGAATTGCTGCTATTCTTTTTCTATCTCGCCGTAACCAGTTTTAGCATTACGCTTGGCTATCACCGGCTGTTTGCCCATACCACATTTAAGGCCAATGCCTTTGTGCGATTTTTAGCGCTTTTTTTCGGCGCAGCCGCATTGGAACAATCCGCTTTAGAATGGTCTTCGCATCACCGCGATCATCATCGGTACGTGGACACCGACCGAGATCCCTATAATATCAAAAAAGGATTTTGGCATGCCCATATCGGCTGGCTCATTTTCTGGAGGCATCAGTTTCATTTTGAGAACGTGAAGGACCTTGCAAAAAGCCGGCTCATGATGCATCAGCACAAATTTTATGCGCTTTGGGCGGCCGGCGCCGGCGTATTGCTTCCTATTATAATCGGTGCGCTCACTGGCCATATATTAGGAGCCGTCCTACTGAGCGTTTTTGCGAGACTGGCGCTTGTGTATCATGCCACTTGGTGCATCAACTCCGTTTGCCACACTTTTGGCAAAGCTACGTACGACATTGATTCTTCCGCCAAAGATCATTGGTTCGCCGCTCTCATCACCAACGGCGAAGGCTATCACAATTATCATCATTATTTTCCGGGTGACTACCGCAATGGCGTGCGCTGGTATCAGTGGGATCCGACCAAATGGGTCATCGCGCTTCTGGCAAAAATGGGCTGGGCCTGGGATTTAAAAACAGTTTCGAGATTTCATATTTTGGCCGCGCGCCTCGCGGCAGAAAATCAACGCATGGCCGCGCGCCTGGAAACAATCGAGCCTCATCATTCCGTGACACTCAAGACCTTACTCCAAACGCAATATGACAGGCTCAAACAAACCCTGAGTGATTGGGAGCATTCGGCCCGGGAATATCAGGATGTTTTGCGCCGCCAAATTGCGCGTTATTCCGAAGCCCACAAGCAGGCGGCATTCAAGCACGAGGAAGCCCGCCGCCGTTTTCAGGAATCGTTGGCAGTGTGGAAATCCATTCACCTTTTAAACCTTCCGTTTTAGCGCCGCATGTTTCCGTAACATAACCCCTCTTTCGGGCTTTTATTTGATGTCCGATTTTTGGCACAATGTCTGATATTTCAGACATTGGTTTTTTCTCTCCCTACGTCCTATTTCCTGAGCGCTTACCTCAGACATAAACAAGCCTTGGCACAGAAATTGAGCGGTAACGGGTCGATGATTCCCCACACATACAAAAAGAGGAGATATAAAGCCATGAAAAAACAAGAGCGTACCCAAAGTGCGTTTGAACACAGAAAAAAAACAGGGAAGGAATACGAACAACCTGAAAGAAAAACCGACGAAGAATTTGATACCCCGGAGGAAGAAACTACTGAAGAGGAACGGGAGTAAAACCAGAGCACAAACCAGAGCACCAGTGCACCAGTCACCAGCGCACCAGTAAAACCATATAGTCTTTTCTGGTGTTCTGGTGACTGGTGCGCTGGTGCGCTGGATACGGGAGCGCCTATGATAGCCAAGATCAGCAGTTTTTTTCGGAAATTCCATCAATGGTTCAGCCGCTCTTATTGGGCGGTGCGGCTTCTCCGGCTTTCCAAGATCAGAGAGCCAGGCGCAGGCCAGGGACTAGTTTTGGTGCAGATCGATGGATTTTCAAAAACTCAATTAGAGCGGGCCCTTGAGCAGAGGCGCATGCCCTTTTTGGCTTCTCTGCTAACCAAGCAGCACTATCAAAAACATTCTCTTTACTCCGGCATGCCCTCCACCACCCCGGCAGTTCAAGGGGAATTATTTTATGGCGTCAAAGGATGTGTGCCGGCTTTTAATTTTGTGGAACATCAAAGCGGAAAAATTTTTGTCATGTATGAACCCAAAGCGGCCGCCGAAATAGAGCGCTGCTTAGCGCAAAAACAACAAGAAGGCGGTGCGCTTTTAGAAGGGGGAAGTTCGTATTCAAATATTTTTTGCGGAGGCGCTTCGGAATCGCATTTCTGCGCGGCCGGTTTCGGTTGGCAGGGAGTTTTTAAAGCATTGAACCCGTTTTCCTGGATTGTGTTGTCTGTGTTTCATCTTGATATACTCATGCGCATTATTTCTTTATTGACGGTGGAATTTTTTCTGGCCGTCTATGACTGCTTTCACGGCACTTGGAAGTACGGCGAAAAATTCAGGATGGAATTGCAATTTGTTTTGGCGCGCGTATTTGTGTGCGTGTGGCTTCGCGAAATGATTGTATTGGGCGCAAAAATCGATATTGCGCGCGGCCTTCCGGTGATTCATTTGAACTTTTTCGGCTATGACGAACAATCACACCGGCGGGGGCCGAGTTCCGA
>JACQQR010000235.1 GCA_016206875.1 Candidatus Omnitrophota bacterium | reverse complement strand
GACCATAATTATTGCAGGCCCGGGTAATGACGGCCGGAATTCCATAAGTCCTGACATAAGCCATCACTAATAAATCTGAAGAGGCCTTACTGGCCGCATAAGGACTATTCGGCGCCAAGGGAGATGTTTCCTGAAAGGAGCCTTCCTTGATTGAACCGTACACTTCATCCGTTGAAACATGAAGAAAAATTTCGGGCTCATATCGACGCACTGCGTCCAAGAGCACCCGTGTGCCTTGCACATTCGTCTCTATAAAATCGCGGGCGGACTCAATGGAACGATCCACATGGGTTTCCGCGGCAAAATTGACAACGATATCCGCTCGAGGAGCCACACTTTCAACCAGCATGCTGTCGCACAAATCCCCTTGAATAAATTGATACCGCGGGTGATCTTCCACCAGATCGGATAGGTTTTTAGGGTTGGCTGCGTACGTTAGCTTGTCAAAATTAATGATGAACCAATCCGGATGCACCGCAAGGGATTGACGAATAAAATGGCTCCCGATAAATCCCATGCCGCCGGTGACTAAAACTGTTTTCATGATTTTTTCTCCGACGCGCGGCTGGCCAGCTGATTGGCCCTTAGAAGCGAATCAAATGTTCCGGCATCCGTCCAGAATCCTTTCAAAATATCGTACTCCATTTGTCCTTTTTTAACGTACGCGTTATTGACATCCGTAATTTCAAGCTCTCCGCGGTGCGACGGCTTTAATTTCTTCACAATTTCAAAAACATTTCCGTCATACATATAAACACCCGTGACGGCATAAAACGTTTTTGGACGAGCCGGCTTTTCCACAATACGGGCTACTTTTCCATTTTGAATTTCCGCCACGCCGAAACGGCTGGGGTCCGCAACTTTTTTCAAAAGAATTCTCGCGCCGGACTCTTGCAATTTGAATTTTTCAATGTAAGGGCCAATATCTTCTTCCAAAATATTGTCCCCTAAAATCACGATCGACCTTGCCCCATCCACAAAATGCTCCGCCAACCCCAGGGCATGGGCAATCCCGCCTTCCCCTTCCTGATACGCATAATGAAGCGAACGAAGCCCTAAAGATTTCCCATTCCCAAGCAAGCGCAAAAAATCGCCGGAGGACGTCCCTCCTGTGACCAAAAGAACATCTTTAATGCCGCCTTTCACCAGAGTTTCTATCGGGTAGAAAATCATGGGCTTATTGTAAACGGGAAGCAGGTGTTTATTGGTCACCTTAGTCAGAGGATTCAGCCTTGAGCCCAGCCCTCCGGCCAGAACAATGCCTTTCATTACCTGTCTTTCCTTGCCCAATCGTAGGGAATTTCTACACTGTGAGGTTCCACACGGAATTCATCTGGCTGGTCATAATGATACACTTCTGTCGGATAATTGATAATGATAGCTTCTTCTGTGCTGATGCATTTGAATCCGTGCAGCACGTAAGCGGGCACTTTGACTAAAATAGGATTGTGAGTTCCCAAAAAAAACTCATTCACCTCACCGTAAGTAGGCGCGTCAGAACGCCTGTCGTAGAGAACCAATTTGATCATGCCATGCACGCAGACAAAATGATCTACCTGTTTTTTATGAAAGTGCCATCCCTTCACCACTCCCGGATAGCAGGCGGTCATATAAGATTGCCCGAATTTTTCAAATATTTTCTCATCAGAACGAAGCACTTCCATCAAACGGCCCCGTTCATCACAAAGCACCTTTAACTGCTTTACTTCGACTCCTGCAATGAATTTGGATTTTCCGGTTTGGGTCATCATGCGACGGCCGGCCTCCCGATCGAAATATATTGAAACCCGTACTCCTTCATTTTTTCCAATGAATAAACATTTCTGCCGTCCAAGATCAAAGGCCTTTTCATGAGTTTTTTGATCCGCTTAAAATCCAACTGCTTAAATTCATTCCACTCAGTCAGAATGATCAAGGCCTCGGCTCCTTTCGCGGCATCATAGGGGTCTTTGGCATACAACGTACCGTTGAGCACGGTCCTGGCATTCAACATGGCTTGGGGGTCATACGCCTTTACTTTTACTCCTTCACTTTCAAGCCTTAAAATAATATCAATGGCCGGCGCATACCGGATATCATCCGTATCGGGCTTAAAGGAAAGACCCAATACACCGACTTGCTTATTTTTTAGATTCCATAACTGATCTTCAATTTTTTTAAGAAAAAACTCTTTTTGTTCCTCATTGGCCTGGGCAACTCCCCGCAGCATCTTCATATCCACGCCCAGTTTTTCCGCAATGCGAATAAAGGCCGCCAGATCTTTAGGAAAACAGAAGCCTCCAAATCCGGCTCCCGGACGCAAAAAATCGCTCCCGATTCTTTTGTCTAATCCGATTCCCTCGGCTACTTTATTGATATCGGCTCCCACTTTGTCACAAATGCGCGAAATCAAATTAATAAAAGAAATTTTTGCCGCAAGAAAGGAGTTGGAAGCATGCTTGATGATTTCTGCGCTGCGAATATCCGTAACTACAATGGGCGCAGAAAATGATTTGTACAGCTCTTTTAAAATTTTTTCCGCGCGGCGGGATTCCACGCCTATCACTACGCGATCCGGATTTAGAAAGTCATGAATGGCAGAACCTTCGCGCAAAAATTCGGGGTTGGAGGCCACATCAAACGCCACATTGTTTCGAATATTTGCCTGAATCGTCTGCTTGACCCGGATTCCTGTTTCTACCGGCACTGTGCTCTTTTCTACTATCAGCCGATAGCGATTCATGTGCCCGGCGATGGATTCGGCAACCGTCTCCACAGCGCTTAAATCCGCATCCCCATTTTCTTTGGTCGGCGTGTTGACGCAAATGAAAATCACATCGGATTTTTTTACGGCCTCCGAGATTCGTGTGGTAAATTCAATCCGGTTCTCTTTTTCATTTTGTTTTACGAGTTCTTCCAGGCCGGGCTCATAAATCGGCATATGCCCTTTCTTGAGCATATTTATTTTTTGCACATTATTATCTACGCAAATGACACGATTTCCGAGGCTGGCAAAACAAGCCCCGGTGGTCAGCCCCACATACCCTGTTCCGATAATTCCGATATTCATAAATGTAGCGTGCCTTTTTTACGAACTGTATTGCGGTGTTGTGGATGTGTTGTCCGCTACAGTGAGCGTTTGATTTGCCCCGGATACAAAATGGCCGATTCTTGGACGGGAAAATGTAGCCCGGTTGCCCCCCTTGAGCGGGAATTGTGGGAAGGCCTTTAATCTGAGCTCAAAAAATAACTCTTTGTCCGCACTGTCAATTTCAGAATGGCGCACATTGTAACCAAAATCAAAGTACCAGTCATGCAAGTCGCGTGTAGCACGCACTTCCCATTCCTCCACAGTATTGGTGTCAAACTCAGTCCTCATATAGCCCCCTAACGCCCAAAGAGGGGTTATCTGCCAATTCACGTCAAACTGAAAAAGACTTTTTCCTCCAAACCCCTGATCTTGTTTTTCAAATCGGTGGCCAATCAACACACGCAGCGGCTGTTTCTCCAAAATTAAATCGACGTCTGCCACAGAAAACTGGCCGCTTGCCATATTAAATTCCCAAATCGTCTGGCCAATCAGCCAATCGTAAGGCCGCGCCTGAATTTCCTGCCGCCACCGGGTCCACTTGCTGACGTTCAAATAATAATCATCATAACTGTAGGTGAGAAAGGTGTTGAAACTCACCACATCCACCCGGTGCCAAACTCCGTCTTTGTAGCGCTTTGTTTGCAAACGGTTTTCAAAGCCGAATACAAATTCATCCTTCAGAAATTGGTCGTCTACCCCGTCAAAAATTTGCAAGGACCCCGGAGACACTGAAACCTCACGGTTTGCGGTATATCGAAGGCTGGGTTCAAAAATATGCCGGATACGATTGATATCCAAACCGGCAAAACGGGTATTGAAGTCATAGGTCTTGTAAAACCGGGTGCTCACGTCCACGCCATTGCCGATGATGTGACGCTCTACGTTGTGTTCGCCAAATTTATTTTTGCTGTAAAAGGTTTCCCTTACATTGCCGAAAGGGGTCACCTGCCAATGAAATAATTTGATGGGATAAGAAAGCTCGTTGAATGAATCGAACCGGACCACATCCGCATCCTCGGAAGAGGCGTTGGCAAATTTTTTGTTGTAATTAACAAATTGATGTTCCGCGCGATAATAGAAATTGCTGTTCATAATCTCACGGCGATTCCACGTATACCGTATTTCCGGCAACCGTTCCAATGTGCTAAAAAACCGGTTGGTTCTTTTCTCCACATCAATTAAAAAGCCGTATCGTTCGGTATTCTTGGTGAACGCCATAAAAGAACGCGGCTGAATTTCTCTTTGGTACTCCCGTTCGAAAAATTCCTGCATAAAAAATTCGTCGCTGAAAAAGTTCCATTCCGTAATCACATTCGTGTACTTGTCGATATCCATCCGATGTTTCGTGGAAACACGTCCCCTGTTTTCAACCACACGGTCACTGAATGGGTCGCCCGCAATAGTGGAAATTTTATCGTCAGGGGCGCTTTCATCCCTGGCTAAATAAGTATTGACCACACCTGAGCCCAATTTTTCAAAGGCATATTTAATATCCACGCCCCCGCCCACGCCCTTTTTGCTTCGATAATCGATATTGCCTTTTATTTTCACATGCTTATTTAAAGACGTGGTTTTGGACATCAAAACATAAAAACCGTATTCATCCGAATAGCCCGGCGCAATCTGAATAGGCGCTTCATCAATATCCAAAGGAATCACAAAATAAGGCCACCAGAATATCGACCTTCCCAGAACTTGAAACACAACATCGCGGGCAACTATTTTGTCTCCGGGATAAATCGTGACTCGTTTCGCCCGCACATCATAATGAGGGCGGTCATAGGGACAAGTAGTAACCACGGCATTAAAAATCCGTATTTCATTGCGGGAAACTTGTTCAATCTGCTCCCCTCGAGCAAACCATTTATCCGTGATTACGCGGCCGTTTGGGAAAGACCCTTGGCGATTCTTAAAATCATAATAAACTTTGTCCCCCCGCAATACCTGGCCGCTTTCAAAGTAAATATATACGTGACCTTCGGCATAAGCCTTCTTGGAATCGGTGAATACTTCCACCTTGTCACAAGTCATTTTGATTGTTTTGTAACTCACCAGCACATTGCCGGAAGCAATAATTTTGTTCTCGCCCCGTATATATTCCAATTGATCCCCCGAGACTTCGATAGGGACTTCTTCCGTCGGCGCTTCTTTTTGCGCATACGCAGCGGAAGTGGAACCTATAAAGAAAGCGGCGCCCAATAGGATTAAAAGCGGTATAGAACCGAAACCTCTCCGTAGGAAATCCGGCATGAAACTACCCTTTGCTTACCCGAAGCAAGCTGATTGATTCATTAAGGGTGCATGACCGTAGCTGCGACCGCGGCCCCTCTCCCTTCCGCCGAAGGCGAGAAAGGGAGAGGGATTAAGGGTGAGGGTTTAGCCAGCGGCCACACCCTCACCCCGGCGCTTCGCGTCCGGCCCTCTCCCTTCCGCCTGTGGCGGAAGGGAGAGGGGCAGCAGCTACAGTCATGCAACCCACACACAGTAACCAGTATGAAGGAGGATGGATTCATGTCTAAAGGAGTCACTATTTGGTTTACCGGATTATCCGGCGCGGGAAAATCAACCATTACCCGCATTTTGGAAAAACGTTTGCGCGCGATGGGCGCCAAGGTAGAAGTGCTTGACGGCGACGTAGTGCGCACCAATCTCAGTAAAGGGCTGGGGTTCTCCAAAGAAGACCGCGATACGAATATCAAACGCATTGGGTTTGTTTGCAATTTGCTCACCCGCAACGATGTCATCGCCATTTCGGCCGCAATTTCGCCATACCGCCAGGTGCGTGATTATAATCGCCAGCTCATCGGAAATTTTGTGGAGGTGTATACACGCTGCTCGCTTGATGCCTGCATTGAGCGCGACACAAAGGGGCTGTATAAAAAAGCCATCGCCGGAGAAATCAAAGAGTTTACGGGCATTTCTGACCCTTACGAGGAACCTTTGGCGCCAGAAGTGATTTGCGATACGGATAAAGAAACCGCGGAAGAGTCGGCGGAAAAAGTGTTCAAAAAATTAGAAGAGCTGGGTTATTTAGATCATTTGCAATCGCAAAAATCTAATTAGTACCGTATTGGGCCGCCGCAAAGTCCCCCGGGAGAATTCTCTATGAATCATCGCTGTGATTTTCACATGCATACTACGCATTCCGACGGCTCGTACACGCCCGAAGAGCTTTTGGCTTACGCAAGCGAAAAATGCCTGCGCGCCGTGGCCGTAACCGATCACGACACGGTTTCCGGCTATGATGCATGCAAGGCCGCCGCGGATAAACACGGGGTTGAATTGATCCCGGGTATTGAAATCAGCTGCCAGTTTGAGCCGGGCACGCTGCATGTGCTGGGATATTTTTTAAACCCCAAAGACCCGGGGTTGGCCCAATCGCTGGCTGTTTTACAACGCGCCCGCGCGGAGCGCAACCCTATGATTATTGAAAAATTAAATCGCCTGGGTGTGCACGTCACGCTTCAAGAAGTAGAAGCCCAATCCGGCGGCGACCAGGTGGGACGCCCTCACTTTGCCCAAGTGCTGATTAAAAAAGGCTACGCTAGAAATAATGATGAAGCATTTCGGAAATTTTTGGCCAAGGGCGCGGCGGCTTATGTCGACAAACGCCGGTTTTCCGCCGAAGAGGGAATTCAGATGATTCGCGAGGCCGGCGGTGCGGCCGTGGTGGCGCATCCCAAACAGCTGAAAGTAACCGACCGCTCACGGCTTCGCCAACTGTTCAAAGAATGGATGTCGTTTGGCCTGCAGGGAATAGAGGCTTATTCCAGTTGTCAAAATGTGGGTGAACAAAAATTTTGGCGCGACTTGGGTGCCGGCTTTGGCCTCATCATCACAGGCGGCAGCGATTTCCATGGGAAAAACAAGCCCGACGTAGACTTGGGCTGGATGGGCCAAGGCGTAGATTTGGGCTATGACATTGTAGACGAACTGCGCGCCGCAAAGACTGTGAAGCGTTGTTCGTGAAGCGTGAAGCGCAAACTAAGCAATTTCGCTTCACGTTTCACGAGATACGCTTCACAGTTTTTGCGGTTATCCTTATTATATGAACACAAAACTCGACACAAAAAAACTCAACGCGGAATTTGAACATAAAACCCCTACGGAAATCATCGCTTGGGCTGTGCGCGAATTTTCGCCTGCCATCGCCGTCTCTTCGTCTTTTGGGACCACAAGCGCCGTGCTGCTGCACATGGCCGCACGCGTAAAACCGGATATCAAAATTCTTTTTCTGGAAACCGGATTCCATTTTCAAAAGACCCTGGAATTTAAGGAGGCGCTTACAAAACAACTCGCCCTCAATGTGGTCGATCTTCGAAGCGTGCTGCCGCGCGAAGAATTCAAAAAAACGTACGGAAATTTGTATGAACGAAACCCGGATGCGTGCTGCCGGATGAATAAAGTAGAGCCGCTTCAAATTGCGCTCTCTGGCCTCAAGGCCTGGATCACTTCTATCCGCAGAGGACAAACGGAACACCGCCGGGATGTCGATTTTGTGGAAGAATATGAAGGGGGCATTTATAAAATCAATCCGTTGGCAACGTGGGATTCCAAACAAATGTGGGAGTATTTGAAGCAGCATGGCCTGCCTCATCATCCTCTTTTTGAGGAAGGCTATTCTTCCATTGGCTGCGAGCCTTGCACACGCCCCATAACGCTGGGGGAAGATGAACGGGCCGGACGCTGGGCGGGCAGCCAAAAAACCGAGTGCGGCATTCATACATTCATGAAAAAACAGCCGAAGTGTGAAAATCCAAAGACGAGTTAAAACCAAAAAAACCGTCCTTTCGCATTTCGACTTTCAATTGTAAATCAAAGGGAGATATTCATTCATGTCATACGAAATCCCCGCCCATGGCGGAACACTTGTTCATCGTGAAGCAGAAGGAAAGCAAAGAGAAGATTTGGCTAAAAAAGCGGGCGCGCTCAAGAAGCTACAGTTAAGCGAACGAGAAATTGCCGACTTGGAAATGATTGCCACCGGCGCTTTGAGCCCGCTCACCGGTTTTATGACGCGCGAAAATTACGATGCCGTGCTCGCAAAAATGCATTTGTCGTGCGGGCTTCCCTGGACAATCCCTATCACTAAACAAATTTCCGAAGAGGTGAAAAAAACTCTCAAACTAGGCGAAGAAGTGACGCTCCACGACAGCGAGGGGCGAGAGCTCGCCATTATGCAGGTAGAAGATATTTTCCCCCATGACAAGAAAAAACAGGCGCTTGAAATTTACGGTACGGAAGACGCGGCGCATCCGGGTGTGGCGGCGGTATATGCTATGGGCGATTGGTTCGTGGGCGGGCCGGTTTGGCTTCTCCAGCGCCCGGCACATAAAGATTTCGCAGACCTTCGGCTTAGCCCCAAAGAAACGCGCGCTTTTTTCAGGCAGAAAAATTGGCGGCGTATTGTGGCCTTCCAAACCCGCAACCCCATCCACCGCGCCCACGAGTACATTCAAAAATGCGCGTTGGAAATCGTCGACGGACTTTTGCTGCATCCGCTGGTGGGTGAGACCAAAGGGGATGATGTGCCGGCTCGCATCCGCGTAAAAAGTTACAATGTAATTTTAGAAAAATATTACCCGAAGGACAGAGTGCTTTTGGCTGCGTTTCCGGCAGCCATGCGTTACGCGGGTCCGCGCGAGGCCATTTTCCACGCCATTGCCCGGAAAAATTATGGCTGCACGCACTTCATCGTAGGCCGCGACCACGCAGGGGTAAACCGCCCGGGCGGGGGAGGCTATTACGGCTCATTTGACGCGCATTATATTTTCGATGAGTTTGAACCGGCGGCCATCGGCATCACGCCGCTCTTTTTCGATTTCACTTTTTTCTGCAAAACTTGCGGCGGCATGGCTTCATTCAAATCTTGTCCGCATGATTCTTCGCATCATGTAAGCTTGAGCGGCACAAAAGTGCGCGAAATGCTGCGTGCCGGGCAAATACCTCCTCCGGAATTTTCCCGCGCTGAAGTAGCTCAAATATTAATCGAGGGCATGAAAGAACAACCTTCATATCAGATTTGATTGCGTTGATTTTCTTTCTTTGTTATACTGGTTGCGGTTTTCACGTTACCCGGCTGTATCGGCTTGTTGATAACTTGTGTATTCAGTGAGTTTTTTTCCTTGTAACCTCTGGGCCCACGCTCCTAACTTGTTTTCAAAGCATGGGTTATAACTTTTCTTGTTTCGCACACTTTCCACAGACCTTTGTGGATAAACTCCTCGTTTTTGATGATGAACGACCTTGGGCAAGCTTCTCAAAAAGTAGATAACGGTTTATGGCTCCGCGTGGTGGATTCACTCAAAGAAGCATTGAGTGAGCAAACGCTTCGGGCGTGGATTGAGCCTATCCGGTTTGTTGCTTTCGAAAAAAATATTCTGACTTTGGAAGTACCGGATAAATTTTATGGTGACTGGCTTAAAGAACATTATGACAACAACATCATATCCGCCCTCCAAAAGTGCTCCGGTATAGCAACGTTGTGTGCCGTGCATTATCAAATTGCTTCTCGAGATTTCACCGACTCTTCCGCTGCAAAGAAAGCGCCTCCAAAACCTTCTTTGAAAACAAAGAAAAACGGCCCGCAAGAGCCTTCTCCAACGCATCCGTTTTCACACGATTTCACGCTCAATTATCGTTATAGCTTCGACCATTTTGTCGTGGGCCCGGGGAACCGTTTTGCGCATGCCGCTGCTATGGCCGTGGCTGAATCGCCGGCGCGCGCCTATAATCCGCTCTTTGTGTACGGCCCGGTGGGGTTAGGAAAAACTCATTTGCTTCAGGCGATTGCGCATTCCGTATTGGAAAAGAGTCCCGAATCCCGGGTTATTTTTATTTCGAGTGAAAAGTTTACAAACCAATTGATCACGGCCATTCAAACCCGCAGTACGCAAACCTTCCGTGAGCGGTACCGGAATGTGGATGTGTTACTCATTGATGATATCCATTTCATCGCCAATAAAGAAGCCACGCAGGAAGAATTTTTTCATACGTTCAACGCGCTTTATGATGCACACAAGCAAATTGTGGTCACCAGCGATAGACCGCCTAAAGATATTTCTTCTTTGGAAGAGCGGCTGGTTTCGCGGTTTGAATGGGGGCTGGTCACAGATATTCAACCGCCTGATTTAGAAACACGCACGGCGATCTTGAGAAAAAAATTGGAAAATAGTTCCACGCACGTGCCCGACGAAGTCACCGGATACATTGCCTCGCGTATTAAATCGAATATTCGTGAGCTGGAGGGCGCGCTCCTTCGTGTCATGGCTTATTCTTCACTCATTGACAAGCCCCTTACTTTAGCATTAGCCCAAGAGGTGCTTAAAGAATCTGTCGCCGAGGAGGCCTCAAAAATTAATATTGATACAGTACAAAAAAAGGTCTCTGAATATTTTAATTTACCGGTTTCTGATATGCGCATAAAAAAACGCACGAAAGCCATTGTCTATCCGCGGCAGATTGCGATGTATTTAGTCAGGCGTCTCACGGAATATTCTCTGCCGGAAATCGGAGAGTATTTTGGGGGCCGTGACCACACTACCGTGCTTCATGCTATTTCTAAGATTGAACATGAGGTGCGTGATAAAAATGAAGTAAAAAGAATTGTGGATATCCTTGTGGATAAAATAAAATCTGGAAATTGACCCGCTACAATGAACCGGCGTGTATTTAAATAGGTCGTTTCGGCTTTCTTCTTATCCACAGAGATTAAAATTTTCCACAACGTTTGAGTATTTCTGGATTTTTTTGTGTATTTGTTGAAAAGCAGCGTCAAGTTATCCATAGGTTTTGTTTTTTGTAACTTATTACAAGAGTTGCCATTAAAACTTTTTATACATATCCACAAGGATTACTAG
>JACQQR010000239.1 GCA_016206875.1 Candidatus Omnitrophota bacterium | reverse complement strand
TTTGCCTTGAAAATCACACTTTAATTTTGAGCGAGTCCTTATTAAAAGAAGTGAGTTCTAATCTTCATAAAAAAATAAAGGTGCCGCCCTCTCTTCTTAACGAGATCATAAAATCTCTGCACAAAGAATATATAATCCCCTCTTATGAAATGCTCGACATTAAAACTTGCCGGGATCCAAATGATGTGCATGTGCTCAGCATGGCCTTTGCTGCGGGGGCCCAATATATTGTATCCGGAGATCAAGATCTTCTTTGTCTCAAACAATTTCGGCTTATCCCCATTTTGACTCCCAGAGAATTCTGGAATGTGCTGCGTCTGGGTTAGACAAACCATCTATTAGATGACAGTGTCGCTATTCTACAAACATATAATCCGATAGGAGAATTTATGAATCCAGAAGATAAGAAAACAGCTCTTAGAATGATCTCTAGCGGGCTTTACATCGTCACCTCGCGCCATGGGGAAGACATGAGCGCGGCTACCGTTAGCTGGCTCAATCAAGCTTCGTTTATTCCCCCGCTGATTATGATGGGTGTGCGCACCTCGAGTCACACGCACGCGCTCCTTGAGGCCAGCAAAATTTGCGCTGTGCATTTTCTTGGGCGGGACCAAAAACATATTGCCGAAAATTTCTTTAAACCCGTGAAACGCGAAGGCGGCAAAATCGGTGGTATGGAATTTGAAGAGCTGATAACGGGTGCCCCGGTGCTGAAAGACGCGCCGGCTTGCGTGGAATGCAACGTGCTGGATTCGGTGAAGCGAGGCGACCACACGGTGTTTGTGTTGGAAGTGATAGAAGCGCATCTGCGCCGGGCTGTTCCCGCTTTAGGCATGCGCGATACGCCGTGGCAATACGGAGGATAGAAATTCTCTGCATTTATTGCAAGCGCCGCAAGCTTTGCGGCCGCGCGGTGCGAGACAAGAGAAGGCGTAGTGGAGTGCAAAGGTGGGGGCGCACAAAGAGACTTCCCTTTTATCCCGGGTTAGAAACGGGGTTCGGATTCTAATTTTGCAAGCCAATCCTGTGCTCAGTGTGTTCTCAAGCAACCGGAAAAAGTGCGGTGTGGCATCCGGAAACGGATTCCCACGCAATGTGCCTAGCGCAATTTCGTGAATACTGCGTTTCGCGGCCAACACGGCAGCCGTTGAAATCAGCAAAATATTCCTGCCGGGCAAATACACATCCGGGTCCGGCGCGTGATAGCCGGGGACCCGCTTCCCAGTAAGGCTCCAGTGATTCCTGTATAGAGAAGCCGACTGAATATCCACTACGGAAAGAGCCTGTAGACGGGCTTCGGGAAATTCCTTCTTGTAGGCCTTTACATATTTCCCCAGCCAATAAAGCTCGGCGCGCTCCCAAATCAGCCCTTGGCGTACATACACTGGAGATACAACGTAATTTTTTTGGATGAGGTAATGCATCAACGAGGCGCTATCCAGGCCGCTACTGGTAAGTGCGATGACTTGCTTTTCTTTTTTCATCCGGCTTGACCCCTTCGTGATATTAACATAAGATTTGCCCACCATGAAACTTCAAGGAAAAACCGCCCTAGTCACCGGAAGCGCCCGGCGCGTAGGAAAGCAAATCGCTTTAGCGCTGGCAAAACGCGGATGCCATATTATTCTTCACTACAACCGCTCGCGTAAAGAGGCCCAAGCAGCAGCCCGAGAAATAGCATCGCTTGGAGTACGCGTCACTTTGTTCCAAGCCGATTTAGGGAAAATTCCGTCTCTTGAGCGAAAAGCCCGCGCGCTTCTCGAGCGCTCCCGCCCGATTCATATTTTGGTGAACAACGCTTCCTCATTTTATCAAACTCCTTTTGGCCGCATCACCGAAAAAGAGTGGGATGACCTCGTCAACTCCAATCTCAAAGGCCCTTTCTTTCTCACACAAATTATTGGCCGGTCGATGTTACAACATGGCGGCGGGAAAATCGTGAATATCGGCGATTGGTCTGCCCTAAGACCCTACAAAAATTTTCTTCCCTACAGCATCGCCAAATCGGGCGTTTTGATTATGACGCAAATATTAGCCAAAACCTTGGCGCCTTCCGTTCAGGTGAACGCGGTTTCGCCCGGCGCTGTACTGTTGCCCAAAAATTTTGATGAGAAATCAACACGCGAAGTCATTCGTAAGACTCCGCTTGGGAAAATTGGCTCGCCTGAGGATATTGCCGCGGGCGTCCTTTTCTTTTTGGAGGGCACTGATTTTGCGACGGGTGCGAATCTTGTCATTGACGGAGGACAGTGGGTGCAATAATGGCTGTTTATCAAGTCACAAAAATCATTCACTTCTGCTACGGGCACAGGCTTCTCCATTATGACGGCATGTGCCGCCATCCGCACGGCCATAATGGAAAGGTAGAGATCACTTTGGAATCCCCCAAACTCGACCATCGGGGAATGGTGGTGGATTTTTCCGACATTTCAAAACGCATCAAAACATGGATCGATAAAACGCTGGATCACCGGATGATCTTAAACCGGGAGGACTCCTCGATGATCGAATTTTTGAAACGCGAGGGCGAGCCTTTCGTGGCGTTGAATGAAAATCCCACCGCGGAAAATATCGCGAAATTTATTTTCGAATATGCCAGTGCCGAGGGGTTTCCCGTCAAACGAGTGACGCTTTGGGAAAGCGAAAGTTCGTTTGCTGTGTTCGAAAACAAAAAAAGCAAAAAAAGGGACGGTTCTCCCTCGGAGAACCGTCCCTAATTCCTCTGATTCCTCTTTTTGATCTGAACCAAACTCAATGTCTGATTACGATTCGCTGACAACTGTGGTGGTGCTTGCGGCCGCTTCTTCAATTTCCCACTTGTAATTCGGCCACATGCCTCTTTTGTAACCGGCACCGCGATATTCGGGAAGAATCGCAGTTGCAATGTCCCAAACGCCGCCGACTCCGGCTGCCAAGGATTTCCCCAGGCCCGTCACAAACCCGTTTGCCGCGCCGCCCAGCCAATCTTGCTCTTTAAAACCATTGGTGAAATCTTCAATAAAATATCCGGGGGAGGTTACGGCATTGACAAAACCACGCCCTGCCATGGCGGGGACTTTCTGAAAATAATCGCCGTAATCGGCTTCTTCATTCCAATCAGCATACGCCGCGGGCATAACGGCCAGTCCTAATAATACAAAAAGGGCTGCAATCTTCTTCATAATTCCTCCTGTTTTGGTTTCTGGTTCAGATGTGCGGATCGAAATTTCTTTGTCCTTGTAGGGCTAGAAAGCGAAGAGTATATTGCCCCCCGTCTCTAATGCAGCATGACAATTGAGAATGGGCGTAGCCCATTGTCAAACTGCATAGTACCGCGAACCCCCCAATATCAAATGTCTTGCGGTACCAAAAAAATTCGTAAGGACTTTCTTATGAAAAATATGTTTTTGGCTCTTGTTTCAATCTTTATTTGGTTGATGTTAAGCACGCTCAGTATTGTCGTCACTGTGCCTATCATTCTTTACACGCTTTTTTTAGGGTGGTTCGATCCTTTGCGGCATTTCCAGCACTTTATGGCCATGATGTGGTCCCATCTGGCTTTTGCACTGAATCCTTTTTGGAACATTCAAGTAACCGGCCGCTCTCACTTTCGAAAACATCACGCCTACGTAGCCGTTTCCAACCATTCGAGCCTCATCGATATTCTGGCGATTGACCGGCTCAACCGTCAATTCAAATGGCTTGCAAAAGAAAGCTTGTTCAAGATTCCGCTTTTTGGATGGGGCATGAGTTGCTGTGGATACATTCCTCTGCGGCGGGGAGAGCACGGAAGCATACGGAGTAGCTTCGCCGAATGCCTGAAATGGCTCGAGAAGGGAGCCAGTGTGATGATTTTCCCCGAGGGAACACGCAGTAAAACAGGACAATTAAGCGCCTTTAAAAACGGCGCGTTCAAACTGGCGCTTCAAGCACAAAAACCCATTTTGCCTATTGTCGTAACCGGCACCGCTGATGTGCTGAAACCTGGAAGCTGGATCATCTCGGGGAAAACAAAAATTCATGTCCGCGTGCTCCCGGCGATTGATGTCAGCTCTTTCGGACCGGATGATTTTGTAGGTTTGCGCGATCAAACGCGCCGCGTAATGTCCGAGGCCTTGGCCGAGATGCGCCGGGCTGCAGCCAAACCGTAATTTACTGTTTCCCCTCTTCCTGTTTTTGGCTGGATAACATAGAAGAAAGCCTGTCCTGCACGCGTTTCAAAAGCGCTTCATCTTTTGAAATGGCTTGCACGATGCCGTTATATTTCGCCACACTCAATTTTTCCTGTTCGAGAATTTCAAAAATTTCGCGGTTGGCTTGAATCTGCACTTCGCGGATTTTCTGATCGACACGCAAAAAATCATCAATCAAAGAGTCACTGATATCTTTGGGCTTCAACTCCTCGATAGTCGCTTGTTCCCCAGCCGCCTGAGGAACGCCGGCCTCTTGGGCATAAGCAGACGAAAAGCTCGCAATGTTTGCCAGAATAAAGAAAAACGCGATGATGGGTTTTGGATACATGTTCATGAATTCTCCTATGTTAAAAATCCAGTAATTCTACTCGTACTCCTTAATGGTTAGAACGTGCAAGCGGGAGTATACAGAAAACCCGCAAAAAGGGACAGCCCATTAAAGGAACGGGGTGCATGACCGTAGCTGCTGCCCCTCTCCCTTCCGCCGAAGGCGAGATAGGGAGTGGGATTGAGGGTGAGGGTTTAGCCGGCGGCCACACCCTCACCCCGGCGCTTCGCCTGCCTGCCGGCAGGCAGGCGTCCGGCCCTCTCCCTCTGCTGTCTTGAGCGCGCCCGCCTCGGCGGGTCCGCCTGTGGCGGAAGGGAGAGGGGCAGCAGCTACGCTCTTGCACATGCCGAATAACCATGCTTTACAACCTCAGAATAACCGCCTATACTTACTATGAAACTATGAAATTCATAGGAGGAGATTATGGCCGTGAAAAAGATGAAAAAGCTGGTCCGCTTGACCACGAATAACCAAGTTGCCATTCCCACCTTAATTTGTCGGGATATGGGGTTGGAAAAAGGCGCGTACCTACAAGTAGAAGAAAAAGGCGCGCAAATTGTGATGACACCGATGCGCCTGGTGGATTCTGAGGAGGCCTTTTATTTGGAAAAAGCGAGACAAGGGCACAAAGAATTTGAAAGGGGAGAAACTGTGTCTTGGGAGAGTGTTAAAAAAAAACTGGAAAAGATGCGCCGTTCCAGAAAGAAATAATAGTTGTTACTAAATCTTTGCAAAATGCATTCTCTCCTTAATGTTGTCACCCCCGCGAAAGCGGGGGTCCAGCGACTTTGCCTTTGGCGTAATGAAAAAGTCACTGGATTCCCGCTTTCGCGGGAATGACAAATATATCTGCCAGGTCTGCCGGGGACGGTTCTGCTTTTACACATTGAACCGGAAATACATCACATCGCCGTCACACACCGTATATTCCTTGCCTTCTACCCGCAATAAGCCGGCTTCTTTCACGGCCTTTTCACTGCCCAGGTGAACTAGGTCTGCATATTTCATGACCTCGGCGCGTATAAAGCCACGCTCAAAATCCGTGTGAATCACTCCGGCGGCTTGAGGGGCTTTGCTTCCAGCCGGGACGGTCCAGGCGCGCACTTCTTGTTTGCCGGCGGTAAAGTAGGTAATCAAGCCCAATAGTTCATAGCCCACACGAATCAACTGACCGAGCCCCGATTCTTTCAGCCCCATTTCCTTCAGGAAGGCGGCCTTCTCTTCATCGGCTAATTCCGAAAGTTCGGCTTCTACCTGGCCGGAAATCACAGCCACCCTAGCGCTTTCTTTGGCGGCGGCTGAGCGTACGATTGCTACCAGCGGCCCGCCTTCCGGTAAATCCTTCTCGGCTACATTGCAGCAATAAAGCACGGGTTTGAGCGTAAGAAGCTGAAGGTCGAAGAGAATTTCTTTTTCTTTATCGCTCAGGCCGAGCTTGCGCACACAAACGGCTTTTTCCAATCCCTCTTTTACTTTTTGATACACGGGCATTTGCTCTTTAGCTTGTTTGTCGCCGGAGCGCGCGAGTTTTTCCGTGCGTTGAATGCGTTTCTCGAGTGTGTCTAAATCCTTCAAGCAAAGTTCCGTGTCAATCACTTCCATATCGCGAACGGGATCCACGCTTCCGGCCACATGAATAATATTTTCATCTTCGAAACATCTCACGACATGAAGAATGGCTTCTACTTCTTTGATGTGGCCGAGAAACTGATTGCCCAAACCCTGGCCTTCACTGGCGCCTTTCACCAAGCCTGCGATGTCAACAAATTGAAGCGTGGTGGGCGTTTTTTTGTCGGGCGCATACAGTTCGGTGAGGCGATCCAAACGCTCATCGGGCACGGCCACAATGCCCACATTGGGGTCGATGGTGCAGAACGGATAATTCGAAGCCGCCGCGCCCGCCTTGGTGAGCGCGTTGAACACGGTTGATTTGCCTACATTCGGAAGACCGACTATCCCGCAGCGAAAACCCATAATTTAGTAGAAGCTAGGAGATAGGAGGGAGGAACTAGGAGATAGGAAAAGCAAAAAGCTTTTGCCTTCCTATCTCCTCCCTCCTATCTCCTCCCTCCTATCTCCTATCTCCTAGCAATCAAACATTAAACCTAAAATGCACCACATCTCCATCTCCGACTTGATACTCTTTTCCTTCCACGCGGAATAAACCGTCTTCTTTGGCCTTTTGCACCGAACCGGCACTCACTAAATCGCTCCACTTCACCACTTCGGCGCGGATAAACCCACGCTCCATATCGGTGTGCACATGACCGGCGGCCTGCGGCGCGCGCGTGTGGGCCGGCACCGTCCAGGCGCGCATTTCGTCATGATCAAAAGTAAAAAAAGTGACTTTTTCCAAAAGTTCATAGCCCAGCCGCACTACCTTGGCGGGACCCGACTGCTCCAGCAAAAAATCTTCGATAATTTTTTGCCGCTCTTCCGGATCGGTGATTTTGGACAAGTCCTCTTCCAAAATACCGCACATAAATACCACCTTGGCCTGGTCGGAGGCGGCAAACGCCTCCAAACTTTTCTCCCACTTCCCCCCGCCGGGCAAATCATTTTCATTCACGTTGATGCAATACAGCACCGGCTTGATTGTAAATAAATGAATATCGCGCAAACGATGCAAGTCTTCGTTCGATAAATCGAGGTGCCGGGCGGGGTGTTCTTGTTCGAGCGCAAGCTTGATGCCCTCTAAAAGTGCCGCCAGCGCGCGGTTTTCCGCATCATCCAAACCCTTTTGATTGCACTTTTGAATGCGTTTTTCCAGGGTTTCCAAGTCTTTTAAGATCAGCTCTGCGTTGACGATTTTGATATCTCGGAGAGGGTCGATAGAACCCAGTACGTGCACAGCCTCCTCGCTCTCAAAGGAGCGCACCACATGCAAAATCACGTCCATGTCCCGAATATGAGAAAGAAATTGGTTGCCCAGGCCGGCTCCCTGCGAAGCGCCTTCTATTAACCCGGCGATATCCATGAACTCCATGCGGGCATACACTACGCGCTTGGGATGCAAAACGCGCGAAAGCTCTACCAGGCGGTCATCGGGCACGGGCACAGCGCCCTTTTTCGGATGGATGGTGGAAAAAGGCACAATGGAGATTTCTTCATGACCCTGCGTGAGCGCATTAAAAATTGTGGTTTTACCGACATTGGGAAGCCCCACAATGCCGCAGCGAAAGCCCATAATTTAATAGGAGATAGTACAGAGGAGATAGGAGATAGAAAAAGCAAAAACTTTTTGCCTTTCCTATCTCCTCTCTCCTATCTCCTCCCTCCTCAATCTCAATAAAACAGCAGTGTATCAACTTCAGCTGGAAGGCACAAGAGGCCATGCAAGCGCCGGCAGTTTATTAATAATTATAAAATAATTATTTGACATATATTTAAATTACCGTATACTGGC
>JACQQR010000238.1 GCA_016206875.1 Candidatus Omnitrophota bacterium | reverse complement strand
GGTGTCATGCCAGCGTAGGCTGGCATCTTGTTTTGAGGTTTTTCCGCCAAAGGCGGATCCCCACCTTTGGCGGAAAGATTCCGGCCTTCGCCGGAATGACACCCACTCTGAACGGTTACAAGTAATTCAGGTGTCATTCATGTCTTCCTGTATCATTTTATTTTCCGGCGGGCTGGATTCCGCGACGACGCTTTATCTGGCGATTCAAAAAGGGTATCAGCCGTACGCGCTTACGCTCGATTACGGCCAACTGCACCGCCGCGAAATTCGTTCGGCCCGTTTCATCGCCAAGCCGCTGGGCATTGCGCATGAAATTTTGAAAATTCAGATGCCGTGGAAGGGAAGCGCCCTTTTAGACAAAACACAAACGCTGCCCAAAAAGCGTTCGCTGCGCCAAATGTCGCGGAACATTCCGTCCACATATGTGCCGGCAAGAAACACCATTTTTCTTTCTCTGGGGCTCTCCTGGGCCGAGGCGCGGGGGGCCGAGTCGGTTTGGATTGGAGCCAATGCGCTTGATTTTTCCGGATACCCGGATTGCCGCGGCGATTATTTGCGGGCCATGCAAAAAGTATTTCGCCTGGGCACGCGCCGTGGGCGCGAAGGCCGTTCCATCCGGATTGAAGCGCCGCTTATCCATAAAACAAAAGCGCAAATCATTCGACTGGCCACAAAACTCGGCGTGCCGCTGGATAAAACCTGGTCCTGTTACAAGGGCGGAAAGCAACCCTGCGGTGTCTGCGATTCTTGTTTGCTGCGGGAAAAAGGAATGAAGGAAGCGGGACTCTGAGCATGTTAAAAGTAGCTGCGAATCATAAAATTAAACCGGAAACCGGCGAAATTTCGGAAATTTTCTCTTCGATTCAGGGAGAGGGAATTTTTGTCGGCCAGAAACATTTGTTTGTCCGCTTCCGCGCCTGTAACATTGCCTGCGATTATTGTGATGAACACGACAAGCTGGTCTATCAAAACTTGAGCGCTTCACAGATTGTCGGCGAGCTTGTGAGCTTAGAGCGCCAAGCCGGCCCGCATGATTTTGTGAGCCTTACGGGCGGCGAGCCTTTGGTGTATGTGGAATTTCTGAAAAAGTTGATCCCGCTCCTTCACGAAAAAAACATGCGCGTTTATTTGGAGACCAACGGGATTTTACCGCGCGCTTTGATTGAGGTGATTTCCGGGTGCGACGTTGTTGCCATGGATATCAAGCTTCCCAGTGTCACGCGCGAGCGCCCATTTTTTCGCGAACATGAAGAATTCTTGCGAATCGCCAAGCAAAAACAAGTGTTTGTGAAAATGGTGATTTCCAAAGAGCTTGAGATTTCCGAGTTTTTGGCCGGCGTAGGTGTGATTGCCTGTATAGATAAAAATATCCCGCTTGTGCTTCAGCCTAAAACAAATGTAGAAGACGGCTTGCTTGATTCGGGAGCCATGGAGTTTTTGTCCAGCCTCACAACGCTCGCGCGCAATCAATTAAGCTCGGTGCGTGCGGTGCCGCAAATGCATAAATTGTTAGGGATTCGATGACCCCAGGGGAGAGCATATGAAACGCATAGATGGCCGCTTGCCGGATGATCTTCGTAAAATTAATGTGAAAATGGGATATCTCAAATTTGCCTCGGGCTCATGCCTGATTGAATTCGGCGATACGCGCGTGGTCTGCAGCGCTTCTATCGAAGAAAAAGTGGCGCCGTTTTTAAGAGGCCAGGGCAAGGGGTGGGTCACCGGCGAGTACGGCATGCTTCCGGCTTCCTGCACAGAGCGCATCGCCCGTGAGGCCACCAAGGGCAAACTCTCAGGCCGCACGCAGGAAATTCAGCGTTTGATCGGCCGTTCACTTCGCGCTGTGGTCGATTTGAAGAAGCTGGGTGAGCGCACAATTTGGCTGGATGCGGATGTAATTCAAGGCGACGGCGGCACGCGCACGGCTTCTATCACCGGAAGTTTTCTGGCATTACATCAAGCAGTTGAAAAATTATTGAAGGCGGGCCTGCTGAAAGAATCTCCCGTTAAGGATTATGTGGCCGCAATCAGCGTGGGCATAGTGCAAGGAACACCTTGTCTGGATTTGTGTTACGAAGAAGACTCAAAGGCCGAAGTGGATATGAATGTGGTCATGACCGGTGCCGAAGAGATTGTAGAAGTGCAAGGAACGGCGGAAGGAAAGCCGTTCAGTAGACAGGAGCTTGATAAGCTGGTAGGGCTGGCTCAAAAGGGAATTAAAAAATTAATCACCATTCAAAAAAAGCATGCGCCTCTTGCATGAAACAGCTTGTCATTGCCACATTCAATAAGCATAAATTGCGCGAATTGATCCCGCTTTGCCGGCGCTTGGGCATCAAGCCTCTGTCTCTTGAAGCATTTCCTCACGTAAAGCCGCCCCGGGAAGACGGAAAAACGTTTGAAGAAAACGCGATGAAAAAGGCGCGTTTCATCGCCCGGGAAACGGGTTTACCCTCGTTAGCCGATGATTCAGGGATTTGCGTGGATGCTCTAGGCGGCGCTCCCGGAGTTGATTCGGCCCGTTATGCGGGTTCTTCGCGCGACGATCGTGCAAATAATCTGAAACTCCTTGGCAAGCTCGAGGGTGTCCCGGCGGCTAAGCGTTCGGCTTATTATTATTGCGCGATTGCATTAGCCACTCCCCAAAAACCAATCGGCACAGTGCGCGGGAAGGTCCGGGGACGCATTCTCCGCGAATTTCGGGGAAAAGGAGGCTTTGGTTATGACGTGCTCTTTTACTATCCACCTTTTAGTAAAACATTTGCCGAAATTTCTTTAAGGAAAAAAAATCAAGTCTCTCACCGTTCGCGTGCGCTGAAAAGAGCCATAAAATTGTTGAAGAAAGTTGCTGAAGAAAGTTGTTGAAGAAAGTTTGACGCAAACCGTTAGTACCGCAAGACATTTGATATTGGGGGTTCGCGGTACTATGCAGTTTGAGAATGGGCTACGCCCATTTTCTATTGTCATGCTGCATTAGTTGATTTACAATTTTCACGTATTCAAGAGAGAACATCATGAGCACACCTTTAAACGAACCCAAGCTATTTGCTTTAAGCCAAGCCAACAAAATGATTCCCGTTTTGGAAGGAATCTTTAAAGAGCTCATTCCTTTAAAGCGTACAATCGAAAATCAGCAAGCCGAAATCGACGCTTTGGAAATCATTTTGGATGAGAATACACCCAAGGTGCGCGCTGAACTTTTTGAGAAGTCGCGCGAGTTTAATGAGCTGGTGGATGAGTTCAATGATTGGATAAAACAAGTTGAGCATACCGGCGCCATTTTAAAAGATGTGGATCAAGGGCTGGTTGATTTTTATGGGCTGGTAGAGGGCAAAATGGTTTTTTTATGCTGGAAGTTGGGTGAACCCATAGTGGCCCATTGGCATGAAATTGGCAGTGGTTTTGCCCAGCGCAAAGAAATTCTCCAAAAGGAAAGTTAACGTTTTTACGTTAAAGGAAATTCGTAATGGCTGATTCTGAACCATCTCAATCGCAAGATGAACCGAAGCAGGAGCCCCGGGCGCCGGGCGAACGTCTGTCTGGCGAAGAGCTTGTAAAGCAGGCCAAAGACGGCCTGGACGTCTGGCGAGATATTGAGCGGTATTCTTCGGAAGGTTTTCAGGCCATCGATAAAGATGATATGACCCGTTTTAAGTGGTACGGGGTATATCAACAGCGGCCTAAAGAAGGCTATTTCATGATGCGCATGAAAAATCCGGGCGGGATGGTTACGTCCGAACAGCTTGAAGAAATTTCCAAAATTTCGCAGGAATATGCTCAGGGTTTCGCGGACGTCACCACGCGCCAGGATATTCAATATCACTGGCTCACCATCGAAACTATTCCCACTATAGTGAGCCGCCTGAGAAAGGTGGGGATCACCACCACGGGCGCCTGCGGCGATACGGCGCGCAACGTTACTTCATGCCCGGTGGCGGGTGTGGATGCCCATGAAGTATTTGATGCGACTGGAGAAATGCTTGCTGTAACCAATCTATTTGTGGGAAACAAAGAGTTTTCCAACCTGCCACGAAAATTCAAACTTTCCATAAGCGGATGCCCTATCCATTGCTCACAACCCGACATCAATTGCGTGGGTTTGATTGGCGTGGAGCGCAAGGTAAACGGCAAAGTGGAGCAGGGTTTTTACGTGCAAGTGGGCGGAGGACTTTCCAGTGACCCGCACATGTCGCAGCGCCTCGGGATTTTTGTTCCTCGCCATGAAGCCGTATTGGTTTGCCGCGGAATTGCCACGGTATACCGGGAGCATGGCTGCCGCACCAACCGGCGCCGTGCGCGCTTGAAATTTCTTGTAGCGGAGTGGGGACCGGATACATTCCGCGAGGAGTTAGAAAAAGTATGCGGTAAAAAATTTGACAAATTTGAAGAGCCGCCCGCGCCCCGGATTCAGTACCGGGATCATACGGGTGTTCATCCGCAAAAGCAGAAAGGCTTAAATTACGTGGGGCTTTCTATTTTAGTGGGACGCTTTACGGCCCAACAAGGTTTGGAGATCGCCCGTTTGGCGAAAAAATATGGAAACGGGCGCATTCGTTTCACCAACAATCAAAACATGATTTTGCTCGATGTGCCCGATGCCAATGTGAATCCGCTGATTCAAGAGCTGGACTCATGCGCTCTTGCTATTGATG
>JACQQR010000230.1 GCA_016206875.1 Candidatus Omnitrophota bacterium | reverse complement strand
TTCTAAAATCAATGTTTTCGCGCACAAGCTCTTCGCCGAGAATAGCCGCGTACTGCGAGCGCCCGTTTGGCCGCAATAAAGCATCCGCCTCGTCTAGAATTGCAAGCACGGATAATTCTTGAGATGCCCCATTTTTGATAATAGTTACGTTGAGAATATTCCCCAATTGATTGTCTTCATATCCGTCCTCTGCGCCTAACTCTGCTGCACGAATAGAATGAATGCGACGATTCGTCCCCTCTAGCCAATTCTTAACTGCTCGGGCATATCCTTTCTGGGCTCCAAGCAAGGCTTCCTTTTTGGGTTGATGCACGCTATCGATTTCTTTCTGAAGCGCTTTCAGCATAAACTGCGAAGGCCATGAGGATTCCGCGTCGCCCTTGAAGAGGGCCTCTATACGTGCCTCATGTCCCCGGAATTCAGCTTTAACTTCAGGAGATGCATGGAGAACGTCAAATTGAAGCTTGAGATAATTCAGCCGTTTCGCATGATTTTTTATAATAAGGTCGATTTTTGCCTTCAAACGATTGAATTCCCGCCGCGCCCCGTCATAAGTAAGTGCCTGCAAGTCGTTATGAAGTCTTTGCGCACCCTTATCCCAGTCACTCGTGTCGCTTTCCACATCGTACGTAAGCCTTGTAAGCGCTTCTTGTGCCGATGCGCGCTCTTCTTGAAGAAACATCAGGTTGCTCCCCTTGTTCAATTCGAATACTACTTCGCGCTCTCGAAGCTCTGATTCAACAGCGCGTACCTTTTCCAAAAATTTTTCATTCTCAGAAATGGCCGTTCGCAGAGATTGAGGCACAATTGTAAGCGCGGACATGCGTAGTTTGTCACTCACGCGGTCTAGTGACTGAGACTGTAGCTCTTCCTCTGACTCAGCCAAAAACAGTTTTCTTGTCTCTAAATCCAATCGCGCGGTAAACTCAAGCTGCGCCCGGTCCAGCTCGTCGAGGACGTCTTGCAAAGCGCGGGCGAATTCAACGCGAGGCTCAGGGACTGTCCCCTCAGGGGACTGTCCCTTTTTAACCGCTTGCGCGGCCACAACTCCCAAGAGTGCCTGAGGAGCGCTGGCCAGAACGTTCACAAGCCGCTGTTGGACGTCGCGGCGCGACACTTGCAGTTCCTCTGCTACCCTCTTCTTTACCCGTTGACCCTCCAAAACTCGAGCCTCAGCACGTGCCTTTGTTCTTTCAAGCCTTGCGCTAAAAGTTCGTCTATCTTCTATCAATTTGCGCTTTCTGGCTTCTTTCGTCTCTACTGGAATACCCAACAGAGCGCGGACTTGCGTGATGTTTTCATGTAACAGAGTGATCTGCGCGTCTAGCGCCGCAACTAATTGTTGATGCCGCCCTTCAAAATGCTTCTGCATCTCCGGAGTTCTGGCGCGCGCCACGGGAGTTTTGTCATCCCCGCGAAGGCGGGGATCCAGCGACTTTTTGCGAGCCACGAGTTCTGCAAGTTTTGTTTCCAATTTTTCGATTTTCGATTCGATGACTTCACGGTGGAGCTCGCGGCGGCGCGCTTCAATAGATTGTTCGATTGCATCGAAGCCCTGAATGAGAGTGTCGCGAAAGCTCTTGGATTTTGCCCCGTCCCACTCACTTTGTTGCGCATGAGTTTCAATGAGTAAAAGCGCAGCGTGTTTTTTTGTCTCGACCGATGCCTGAATGGCATCGAGCAGCGCGTCATATTCGGCAGTGAGCGCGCCCAAACTTTTCCCGTCGCCAGAAGGACGGCGGACGCGGATGGCGGCTAGCTGGGAAGCGACGTCACTGGCTGTATTAGCAAGAATAGCTTGGAGCTGTGCCATTAATGCTTGATCGCCGTCAGGTTGAGTTTTGTCACCCCCGCGAAAGCGGGGGTCCAGTGACTTTTCCGTTACGCCAGAGTCTAAGTCACTGGCCCCCCGCTTTCGCGGGGGTGACAAACCAACACGGGCTAAAGCCTCTTGTGTTGTTTGCGCGGCTTCATCCACTATTTTTTGAAGCTGGGTTTTCAACTGAGCATCGCTCTCAGCTTCTTCTCCGGCAAACTCCGCCTTCACAGCCCTGACGGCATCGGCCAGATCTTCGTCGCCCCAGCTTGCGTCTTCTAAAAGATCCTCAACGTGAAAGTCACTGGATTCCCGCTTTCGCGGGAATGACAAAAGTTGATCCACGTCGCGCAGTTTTGCGTCTAAATAGGCGTGCAAATCGGCAAGTGTTCCGCGGATTTGCCCGGCCACTTGAATGCGCAGGGCGGTTAATGCCGGGTCATTGTCCACTTCACTGAAAGA
>JACQQR010000227.1 GCA_016206875.1 Candidatus Omnitrophota bacterium | reverse complement strand
CCGGCGGCGGTCCGGGAATTATGGAGGCGTCCAACCATGGCGCCAAAGAAGGCAAAGGCCACTCCATTGGCTTGAATATCGAACTCCCTCACGAACAGCTTCCCAATCGATATATAACCACGCTTCTTAACTTTCGCTATTTTTTCTGCCGCAAGGTGATGTTCGTCAAGCATGCCACGGCTTTTATTATCATGCCCGGGGGGTATGGTACGCTGGACGAATTTTTTGAAGCCTTAACCCTCATTCAAACGCAGCGCATCAAGCAATTTCCCATCATTATGGTAGGCAGTGAATACTGGAAAGGACTATTTGATTGGATGCGAGAACGCATGTTAAAATCTAAGTTGATTGATGAAAAAGACCTAAGCATCTTTACAATGATAGATCAGCCGAAAAAAATCGTGGATGAGATCAAGGAATTTTACAAAGAACATAGTGAACGTCAGATTAAAGGTGAGGGGGCTGTATAAAAAATGAAATGTCAGGCGGTACTAGTCCTCCTATTGTTATTGATTGCGCCCGGATTCGCTCGCGCGGAATTAATCCAGGTGCCCCCAGCGTCCCCAGCGCCTCCGGCGACTCAAGCGAGAGAGGAAATCAAAAGTTCCGTGCTTGAGTTGCCGGAAGTGCCGGAAGGGAAGGCCTCCTTGCTACTGGCCGATGCTTCAAAAAAGATCAAAAATTTTGGTCAATTGGAAAGCGGAATTTATCGCGGCGGGGAGCCCGACTTTCGAGGTTTAGAAGCGCTCAAACAATTAGGAGCCAAGACAGTACTCAATTTTCGGTTTGAGCCGAAGAAAGTTGAAAACGAAAGGAAAATGGTTGAATCATTGGGTATGGATTATGTAAACCTTCCCTGGGATGGCCGTGGGGAGCCTTCGCGAGAAACAGTGCAAAGATTTATCGGCATTGTGAAGAATCCGGAAAATCAGCCCATATATTTCCATTGCCGCAGGGGCGCCGAACGCACGGGTTTAATGTGGGCCTGTTACCGGGTGGCCGTGAATGGATGGCCGCCCGAGCGAGCCTATGAAGAAATGAGACAGTACAAGTTCCGTAGTTTTTGGTATCCGCATCTCGGAAAGTTTTTATACAATTTTTCTAAAGACTATGGCTACAAGAACGATTATACTAAGAGCCGTTTTACACGGCTTAAGGAATGGTTTTTGACTCATGTTATTTACTCACCGTTTTTATACCGGACCCGTTCTGAATGATTGAAAGCTGCCGCTTCTCTAAAGGTACTTCTTTTTATGCGTGGAAGCGCATGGGATTATTTCTTCATTCTTTGCTTTCAGTTACTCTCTTTTTCTTTCTTCTGACCCCCGCAGACCTCTTGGCGCAAAGTTCACAGCAATCCAAACAAGATTTGATCCGCGTTCAACCCGGATATGACAAATATGCCGGCAGTCTAAAACAGGGCCCTTATGAAAAAGAAAAAGATTCTGTGATGGAGCAACTTGGAAATTTGCCCGCAGTCCCTTTAGCAGTAACCAAAGCCGGCATTGAAAAAGCGCTTACGTACATTGAGAAAACGCATTTGGACGATAAGGTGCTTTTTGTTTGGGATAAAATTCATGAATGGGGATTTCATCCTACCGGGCAGCAATTGCACGACAGGCCGCTTTTTGGTTGGCATGTTTTGTGGGATCGCCATGAATTGATTCAAGCATCTCCGTATGCGGAGTATATCGGATTTACCGGTTGGACAGGCTGGAATCAGTGGGGATATTATGAAGATGCCGTACGTTTCAACGTGGACAATATTTTTCACTCAAAAATTTATGCAACGCAACTTCTCAAATATGAGACACGAACACGGGAAAATTTTTTCGGTATAGGGCACAACACAAGCCGCGGCACAAGTTTCACCTATAGGCTTGAGGCCATGAATTATGAAACGCGTCTGGGACGATGGTTTGATTTGCCTAAATTTGGGCATGTGAATCTGGGCCGTTTGAATGTAGAAGCCGAATACCGGTTTCGCGATACGCGGGTCGCCGGCGGCCGCAATGGGGCCAATGCAAATATCCGGAATTTTTTCAAGGACAATGCTGCTTTAGCGGGCGTCTTGGGCGGGGAATACAATACATTCGGGATCAATCTTATGCACGATACGCGTGATTCCGTGGACGATCCGCACACGGGTGGATTTAGAAAATTCACCGTTCTTTATCACGAGGGTGTGCGTGCTGCCCAGTTCGATTTTATGAAATACCGGTATGAATTCGCCCAGTTTTTTCCCGTGTTCAAAACGGGAAACGTGCTTGGCGTGCGTTTAGTGGGCGAAAATAATCAACAGGCGGGCCGTAACGGAAAGGTGCCTTTTTTTGAAATGGCACGCCTGGGTGGATTTCAAACACTGCGTGGTTTTGAATATAACCGGTTTTTTGACAAAAACGCTTTGTGGCTTACGTTGGAATATCGATACAATGTGTGGACATTCAAGCAATATAAGCTGGATTTGGTTCCCACTTGCGATATGGGTTCTGTGTACGGCGAGGGCGGAGATTTTGAATTTTCGAATACAAGATTTAGTTATGGCGGAGCTGCCCGTTTTAAAATACGGGATCGCGTGAATATTGATTTTGAATTAGCCCATAGCAATGAAGGAACGGAATACTATATTAAATACAAGGCGCCCTTCTGATGAATAAAATTGTATTTGCATTGGTGATTTCATTGATGTGTCCTCCCCTCGTATTTGCCCAGCAGGCCGCTCGGTCTCAGGCGGGCGAAGCATCCCGTCATGCTGAAATCAAAGAAAAAGAGACCAGCATGTACGCTGATTTCTTTGATAAAAACGTTTATGACCGCGTCGCGCAATGGTTTTACATCCCCAGAACTTTGCGCAAAATTTTTGGCGTCAAGCAGCCTGCTTTGGACGTGAATATCTACGATGAAGTGCCTGACTCCAACTTTTTCACCAATCGCATAGGCCGTCGTGACATGAGCGCGCGGGAAATCATTGAAGGCCCCGAGCGCACGGCGGGTCCCGATACCGCCGGAAGCTGGCTGATCACAAAAGGCAAGTTTGAAGGAATTTCACCCGGATTTTTTATCAAAGATTCTACAGGCAATGAATATTTGATTAAATTTGATCCGCCCGGATATCCCGAGCTTTCTTCCGGCGCCGAGGCGATTGTAAGCAGAATCTTCTACGCGTACGGATTCAATGTTCCTCAGTATACGGTTTGCTATTTTGATCCAAAAATTTTGACGGTTTGGGAAGGGGCCACTTATTATGGTAAATCGGGTTTTAAGAAAAAATTAACATTGGAACGGGTAATTGAAGCCCTCGAGAATGTGGATAGAACAAAAGATGGTTTCATCCGTTGCTCGGCCAGTTTAAAGGTGGAAGGAATTTATAAAGGGCCGATGAGTTTAGACGGTTATCGAAAAGAAGATCCCAAAGACTTTTTTCGCCACAGAAATATGAGAGAAATACGCGCCCTTCCGATTTTTGCCAGCTGGGTGAACAATCATGATATCCGCAAAGGAAACACGCTTTCCACCTGGGTAACAGAAGATGGCGCCGGGTATCTCAAGCACTACTTTATTGACTTTGGCTCAAGTTTCGGAAGCGCCGGGGACCGGGTGAAAGATTTGACTTTTACGCACGAATTCTTTTTGGATTACAAATCCATACTTTGGCAGACGGCAACACTGGGACTTTTACGGAGAGACTGGGACAAACGCTGGGAGAAAAATGAATATACGGTCGAGTATCCTTCAGCCGGATATTTTGACAATTTGTATTTTGTTGCCCAACGGTGGAAGCCGGAGATTCCTCACTACGCCTTTGATGATATGACACATGGCGATGCCTTTTGGGCTGCAAAAATAATGATGAGAATACGTCCCGAGCTATTAAAACAACTGATGAAAGCGGGCGCCTATAGCGCGCCGGAAGCCGAAGAGTATCTGTACAATGTCTTGGTGGAAAGGCAGCGTTTAATCGGGGCAGCATGGTTTTCTAAGGTGACACCTCTGGACGAATTCGTGTTTCGTCCGAAAGCCCAGGGAAATGTACACATTGAGTTTGATGATTTGGAACTTTTGTACGGTGTAACGGAGGAAACACCCCGCTACAGATATGAAATCACACATGCCGGACATAAAGGAAAAGAAGTGGCTCTGCAAGGTTTCAAAGAATTCTCCACGTCGGAGCTTCATGTACCTCTGAACGCTTTTAGGGCTTCCGGTCCGATACAGCTTAGAATTCAGAAATATCATTCCAAAACAAATAGATGGAATCCTCCTGTAGTTTTAACTCTTGCTTATGATTCCTCAAAAAATGAATTTGCCCTTGCCGGCATCTGGCACAAAGACCAAGTTGCATGAGGGGTCGGGGGTATTTTTTCTCCGCCTCACTCATTCCCGCGAAAGCAGGCAGACCGTGTTTCAACATCCTTGGGCTAAGGCCCAAGAGGCTCGCATAACCCCATGCTTGACTTCATAACCCTTGTCGTTCAGCCCATTGTCAAAATTCGAAAAGATGAGTGGCCCAAAACGCTTCTCATGTTTTTTTATTTTTTCATTACGATTACCTGCCTGTACATTCTAAAGCCCGTTCGAAATTCTATTTTTCTCGAGAAATCAGGTTTTGAAAATCTTCCCTATGTTTGGATTAGCACCGTGCTCATTATGGTGGGCGTGGTTACGCTATATGTGAAAGCTGCCGGATGGGTAAAGAAAAATATTCTTTTGATTGGGCTTGTTCTTTTTTTTGTTTCAAATATTTTTGTTTTTTGGTGGTTATTGGGGAAAGATATCCCCGGCCTTCCTTTTGTTTTTTATATTTGGGTATCTATTTTTTCGATCATGAGCGCTACCCAATTTTGGACTTTGGCCAACGATATTTTTAACCCGCGCGAGGCCAAACGTTTGTTCGGGTTTATCGGAAGCGGCGGTATTTTAGGGGGGATGTGCGGCGGGTATATCACGGGTCTGCTGGTGGGCGTCCTGGGCACGGTCAATCTTCTCATCATTGCGGCCTTCATTTTGATTATTTCCGCGGTGCTGATTCAATGGATTTGGGAGCACACATTTTCTTACAAGCATTCGGTAAAAATTCGCGAAGAATCTGAAGAGCCCATCCCCATAGTTGAAGTGGAAGAAAAGCCAAAACCGGGCGGCAGCCGGGAAGCATTAAAAAATATTTGGCGCTCAAAATACCTGCTGCTTCTTTTGACTATGGTGTGCCTGGCCAAACTCGTGTCTACGTTGGTCGAGTATCAATTCAACGGGATTGTGCAGGGTTCCTTTATCGGGATTGATAAAAAGACGGCATTTTTTGGCTGGTTTTGGGGCATGCTCAATACCGTGTCTTTTGCGATTCAATTTTTTCTTACCAGCCGTGTATTGCGCCATTTGGGAATACGTGTGGCCCTCTTGATTTTGCCTGTGGGGCTTCTGTTTGGGAATATGGCTATTTTGCTCAACCCGGCTATATGGTCCGCGGTGTGTACCATGATGTATGACGGAAGCATGAATTATTCACTGAATCAGGCCAGTAAAGAAGTGCTTTATGTGCCTATAGCCCGGGAAATTCGCTACCGTGTAAAACCTTTTATTGACATGGTGGGCTACCGGACGGCCAAAGGCCTGGGGAGCGTGTTGATTTTATTTATGACTCATGTTTTGGTCTTAAACATGAATAGTGTAAGCGTGTTAACGTTGATTTTAATTGGGGTATGGGTTCTGGCGGCTTTTGTAATGAAAAGCAGTTATTTGGGCGAGTTACGCAGTTTGATTATGCAGGAGAAAGGAGTTGTTAAATCTCTTTCTATCCAATCCAGCGATGACTCATTATTTTATTCGGCCATTGATGCCCTTTCGGGCAACACCCTGCAACATAAGTACCTGGCTTCGAAAACGTTAAACATAACACATTTGCCGGGTACGGATTATTTATTAAAAAACTATCCGCATAATACACCGGGTGAATTACGGGAGAAAATCAAAACTTTTTATGAGGACCCGTTTCATGAAGGCCCGTCTGAAATTTTGGAAACCAAACTTTATGAAGAGCTGCATAAAATTTTAGGACGCACCGGATTGGATTCAATAGCAGATTATGCCGGCTTTATTGCCTCCTTTCGAGGGAGAGAGGACATTGCTTCCATGAGAATCTATTTAACCAGCCGGCATCCGGATATTCAGCGGGCCGCATTTCTTCTATTGGTTCTATTCGATGAGACTTTTGATTATGAAAAACTTCCGCAGGCCTTTCACCGTTCGCTCGTAACAGGCGCCGGACCGCAGCGCTGGGTAGAAAATTTTCTATTTCCGCTCAAGAATAATGCAGGCCAAAAAATGGAGCACATCCGTAAAAAGCTTGTCGAATATCTAGACTCGCGCGACGGAGAAAAAGCCTTTGGTTTAATTGAGGAGTTTATACGGGATGAGCAGGATTTTATGGATGTGTTGGAAGAATTTATTTCGGAGGCAAAACTTCCTGAAGTAGCGGTGAAGAAATTAACAAAAATTCTATCCGCCATTCCGCGCCAGCGCAGCGTGACAATACTGGAGAGGGCGCTTTTGGTCCTGCACGGAGAAAAAAAGAACTTTGTCATTGAGGCCCTGAGTAAAATCCGGCTAGAAAATCCCGGTTTGGTATTTGATGAAGCAGCGCTGCTCAAAGAAATCAATTTGGAAGTGAAAGAATACGGAAAGGTTTTGCGCCTTTTGAGCATCTATTTGTGGAAAAAAAATATCAGTTTCAATCACGCTCGGGCTGAAAGTGACCTTTTTTATCTGGCCCAGGAGAATCGATTAAGTGAAATTGTCCAGAGGATTTTTTTAATTCTTCTCCTGATGTCTGAACCTGAAGATATCCGCGCCGCCTACACGGGATTTTCCCATCCGAGTGATTATGTGCGCGCCAATGCGTTAGAGCTTTTGGACAATCTTTTGGTGCCCCGCCTTCGTCATCCGGTGCTTTCACTTTTGGATGGAGATGATGCACTGCCTCGTATTCGGGAGAAAGGCATTAAAGATTTTCACTGGAGTGAGGAGCGCGCCCAGGCCTACTTGAAGAAAAATATTGTTGCGGGCGAACTGCTGACCTCTGTGAGCGGGATTATTCTCATGGCCAAGTGCCACATGAAGGAGGCGCTTACGGAATGTCTCGCCCGCGAACAGTATTCTCATCCCCTGGTGCGGGAAATGTTGATTTTGACTCATGCCGCAGATTCTTCTTCTTTCTTTCCGCCCGAGGCCGGAAAATCCCGGACCACAAACTAAAAAGGAAAATGTTATGTCACTTTTGAAAGGAAAAAAAGGAATTGTCACGGGAGTTGTGAATGAATATTCTTATGCGACTCATATTGTACGATCCCTGTTGGACGCCGGAGCCACTGTAGGGCTTACTTATTTGCCTGTGCCGGCTGTTGAACGCCGCATTAAAAAAGTTGCAGAATCCCACCAAATTCAATTTTTGTCTCCTATGGATGCCTCTAGTGACAGCTCCATTCAAAGCGGTTTTGCGGCCATCCAAAAGGAATACGGCTCCATCGATTTTTTTGTGCATTCCATAGCCTTTGCCAACATGGAAGATTTAAAAGGCCGTTTCATTCATACTTCACGCAAAGGCTTCGAACTGGCGCTGGGGGTCAGTGCATATAGCCTGATTCCCATGGCGAAAGGGGCTTCAGAACTCATGCCCTCCGGAGGCGCCATTGTGACGCTCAGTTATTTGGGCAGTGAGAAGGTGATTCCCAATTACAATGTAATGGGAGTGGCCAAAGCGGCGCTTGAATGCTCGGTTCGATATCTGGCTTATGATTTGGGCCCTCAGAACATCCGTGTAAATGCCATTTCGGCCGGGCCGCAAAAAACATTAGCCTCTTCAGCGGTAGGAGACATTGATTCCATGCTGGAGTATTCCGGAAAAGTTTCCCCGCTTAAAAGAAATGTGGAAGGCAAGGAAGTGGGGGATGCCGCGTTGTATCTGGTCAGTTCTCTGTCGAGCGGAATCACGGGAGAAATACTGCATGTGGACTGCGGATACTTTATTATGGGCGCGCCTCCCGCCGAGCTGGGTCTTGCAAAATAATTTCCAAAAATAATTCCATAAAAACACCTTCCCCCTTCAATTTATCAGGTAGACTTCATTTGAGAGTGCAAATTGAAAGGAAGGTGGGTTATGACTGCGCCTTCATCCCGAAAATTTAGAAAACCGTTCTTTTCCGAAGAAAAATCCAGACAGGCTCAGGTCGAAAAATTGGCACACGAACTTTGGGAAAAGGATGGCCGTTCAGATGGAAAAAATCTAGAGCATTGGTTTGAGGCGGAGCGTATTTTACGTTCCCATGAACCCTGCCCTTGCGATTGATTTCTCTTATTTGTGCCTGTTTTCCTAACACATTCCTGTTACTGTGACATTTGTCACAGAGAACCTTTCCAGCCTCGCATACACTTACTTTTAGATAAAAAATCCAAATTTAGAAATTGAAAATCTGGATTTGAATGGTTAGTGCAGGGAGGTGGCTAATCATGAATTCGAAAGGGATTCGACGTGGATTTAGAGTTGGAGTCTTATTTTTCGGGCTGTTATTCCTGTGGGGAAATTTATTCATTTTCGATGCAACTGCCGGGGAATCGAATGTGGTTATTTATGAGCCGCCCATTGAGTCACAAGGTAGTGAAGTAATAGTTTTTGCGTTGGCTAGTGAATATCAACCCATGCTGGAAGATAATGGGGAATGACAAACCTAGTGAACATTAGAATAGGAAAAGGAAGAACGCAATTGCATGTAGAAACACAAAGGGTTGGGAAGGATTGGTGTATTCACGTTACGGGAGGCAAAGGGCATATCGGCGCTTGCGCTCTCGGCTCAGTGGACCCAAAGTCCGGCCGTGCCTTCGCCTCCTTGATTACGTTGTCAGGACATAAAGAAGGAGAATGGACATTACGGCTTGCCGAACGTCTGGCAGGAGAGCTCACTGGGAACGTGCTGATTACGATGGGCATCCATTTAGATAGGATCACCCCCGAAGAAATCGGAATTTTATCCGATCACCTCCAAAAAATTTCCGCCAAGTTACTTTTAACTTGAGTAGTTAGTCAGTTCACTTCACTTGAAAAACAAATAAATTCTGCTAATATCTCGCCCGATACCGCGTCAATTTTATTACTGAATCTTTGCAAAATAGGTTTTCTCTTTAATGTTGTCGCAGCCGAGAATACGGCAGCCAGTGACTTTGGCATTGTCTGAAAAACAAAGTCGCTGGATTCCCGCTTTCGCGGGAATGACAGGCAATCAGGTCATTTTGCAAAGATTCAGTTATTATTATGGGTACGCGGTGGTACCGCAAAACATTTGATTTTCTGAATCCGTTAATTTGCCCACGTAGCTCAGGGGTAGAGCAGCGCCCTCGTAATGCGCAGGTCATCAGTTCGATTCTGATCGTGGGCTATTTACATCTTCACCTCCCCAACAGATGAAACGATTCCGGGTATCATGGAGTGATAGGGTGAAACGCCTAACTTTGCTTCTTCTGATTTTCTTTATCCCATTTAGTTTTCTTTATGATATTGGGGCATCTCCGGCGAGTTTATCTGACCGGGAACTCCTCAATTTAGTTCAAAAAAAATGTTTTAATTATTTTTGGAATGAGGCAAATCCTCAAAATGGATTAGTGCGTGATAAGGCATTTAATTTTAAAGGCGGCGGCGACCCTGTGGCCAGTATTGCCGCGGTCGGTTTTGCATTAACAGCCTATCCAATTGGAATTCAAAATAAATGGATTTCCAGAGCCGAAGGTTATTACAGAACTCTCAAAACTCTCAAATTTTTCCGGGATCACGCCCCCGAGGAGCACGGATTTTTTTATCATTTTCTGGATATGGAAGAAGGAAAACGAGCCTGGAATTCAGAGGTCTCCAGTATTGATACAGCTTTGTTTTTAGCAGGCGCACTTTTCGCCGCTGAATATTTTAAAGGCACGGAAGTGGAAGAAATTGCCCATGAGCTCTATAGCCGGGTGGATTTTCCATGGATGCTGAACGGGGGCGCTGCCTTGGCCATGGGTTGGAAGCCTGAAACCGGGTTTTTAACACCTCGCTGGGATTCATACAACGAAAGTATGATTCTTTATTTTTTGGCGATTGGCTCATCCAGGCATCCTATTTCCGCTCGGTCCTGGAAGGCAGTAAAGCGAAAAATCATGGCGTACGGGCCTTATATCCTCATGGCCTCGCCGCCGCTTTTTACGCATCAGTACTCTCATTGTTGGATTGATTTCCGTGGGAAGACCGATGGCGAGGCCAATTACTTTAAAAATTCTATGAACGCGACATTGGCCAACCGCCTATTTTGCCTAGATCAAAGAAACCATTATCAGACTTATTCAGAACATACTTGGGGCCTTACGGCTAGCGATGGCCCGGCCGGCTATCGGGCTTACGGCGCTGAACCGGGTGGAGCCGTACATGACGGCACCGTGGCGCCCACGGCAGCGATTAGCTCTATTGTATTTACACCGGAGCTTTCGATTCAGTTCGCCCGGGAGCTTTATGAAAAATTCCGTAACAAGGTTTGGGGAAGATACGGATTTGCGGATGCTTTTAATTTCGAGCCGGATTGGGTTTCTCCCTACGTTTTAGGGATTGATCAAGGACCCATGTTAGTGATGATTGAAAATTATAAAACAGGTTTTGTATGGAATTATTTCATGCGGCTTTCTTTCGTGAAACGGGCTATGGCAAAAATCGGGTTTCGCCCGGGCGACAAAACATTGGAATTACCCAAGCCGCCCTCCTTTCAAGCCCCGGCCAAAAAGTTTCCCCTCGCAATCGATGGGGGGTTGATTGAATGGGAGGGTCTGGCCGCCATTGAGTTGGATTCCTCCCGGTTTATGGAATACGGAGTGATTGAATCAGCGAAGGATTTGAGCGGAAAATTTGCTTTCCAATGGGATGAACAATGCTTGTATTTTGCTTGCACAGTTCATGATGAACAGTTTGTGGCGAATCAAGAGCACGGAGACATTCACAAAGAAGATTTGGTGGAATTATTTATCGACCCGCAAAATGATGGTTTTCGCTGGAAGAACAAAAAAGATTACCAATTCGGTTTTTCCTGGGAACGTAAAAGTGGAAGGGTAAAATCATGGTTATGGCCGCACGGCTATGACCCGGTTGGCAGTTCGAGCGTGCATGCCTCAGTCAAGATTCTGCCGGACGGGTATACCTTGGAAGCGGCTATCCCTTGGGCGCTCTTCGAGGTAACGCCTCAACGGGGGACGAAATTAAGAATTTCTCCCGCAATTCATGATGTGGATAAGAATGGCTCTGAGGCTAAGCTCATTTGGCATTTTGAAAAACAAAATGCGGATTCATTTGCCCTGGGTGAAGTGGTGCTTACCCATAATAATTAGATGAACGCGGTGCTAAGCCCGTTTGGGTGTGTTTTTTCGAAGGTAAGAGGGGAGGATTTTTAAAAGTTCCCGGTATTTCGCTGTTGTTCGCCGCGCTATTTTAATGCCCCCGGTATGAAGAAGCTCCGCAATTTTCTCGTCACTCAACGGCTTTGAAGAACTTTCCGAAGTAATTAATTTGCGTATTTTCTCCATAATACTTTTTTGCGATTCGTTGCCTTCCAGGCTTTCCATCTTGGTGGAGAAGAAGCTTTTGTAAGGAATGGTTCCCAAAGGGGTGCGAATGTACTTGCCGGAAATGGCTCTGGAGACGGTGGATTCATGAATATTTAAATTTTGCGCTATGTCTTTTAGCCGTAGGGGTTTTAAAGCGCCAAACCCTTGTTCAAAAAAATCTTCCTGGGAATGTATGATCTGTTTTGTGATTTCTTTTAATGTGGATTGACGTTGGTCCAGCGCCCGGATGAGCCAAAGAGCCGAATTCACTTTGTTTTTAAGGAATTCTTTTGTTTTGCCGTCGCAGCCTTTTTCTTTGAGCATTTTTCTAAATTGGGGATTGATGCGTAATCGCGGGATGGGTTCCTCATTCATTTCAATGACTAACTCGTCTTTTTCCGGATCGCGATATACAGAAGCATCGGGAATGACGGATAACGCCTCATCGCGAAAAAACATGCGGCCAGGTTTCGGGTCTAAGTGGGCGATGAGAGAGCAAGCTTCTTGAATGTGCTCTACGGATGTTTTCAGCTTTTTTGACAGCTTTCCAAAATCCCTTTTTTCTAAAAGGCCAAGATGATTTTGCACAATATTTTTTGCCAGGTGGGTATCAATACTCTGCCTGGATAGTTGAATGAGGAGACATTCACCTAACGACCGCGCAAAAACACCGGGCGGGTCCATTTGCTGAACCTTGAGAAGCGTGTTTTCAACACTCTCCCGGCTTTTTTGGATGGAAGCTGAAATTTCTTCAACCGTTGCGGTTAAATAGCCGTCTTCATTGGTGTTTCCAATAATTTCTTCGACAATTGTTTTTTCTTCCTCGCTTAACTCAAGCATATGCATTTGAAAAGTAAGAAAATCCTGCAGCGTTTCTTTTTGCGTGATCAAGGATTGTAAGAATGTTTGCTTTTCGTCCTCCTCAGAGGATCGCCCGCGGGGGTTTTTTGCAAAATCGGTATAGAGAGATTCTTTGAAATTCTCATCCAACTCATCCAATTTTTTTAATTGTTCTTGAAAATTCAGTTCCTCCACTTCCTCGGAGCTTTGCTCATCGCCTGTTTTTGTTTCCTCTTTATTGTCATCTGGCAATGCCTCGTCGCTGGGATCTTCGGGGGTTACCTCCAAAGCGGGGTTATCGTTCATTTCTTGTTCTAAAACAGTCTCAATTTGTTGCACGGGAAGCTGAAGAAACTTCAAATACTGGCGGATCTGAGGAGAAAGAGTCAGCTTTTGTACTTGAAACTGCGAAAGTCGCTGTTGCATATTTTTACCCTATATTTGGCATGAATCATGCGCTGATAACACAGTAGCATCCTTGCCGGATGAAGTCAAACCTCGATAGCAGGGGATTGATTTTCTTGTAATTATTTAGCATTCTCGAGTAATCAAAGGCTATTGTCTCCTCCATGTGGCCCCTCTCCCTTTTCCGCCACAGGCGGACCCGCCGAGGCGGGCAAGGAGAGGGGAAGGGGTGAGGGTTTTGTTTGGTGCCGCACCCTCACCCCGGCGCTTCGCCTGCCTACCGGCAGGCAGGCGTCCGGCCCTATCCCTGTGCTTCGCGAGGGAGAGGGGCCGCGAAACTCGAGGGGGCTAAACAATTATATTTTCTTTGGGGAGGGGGTTGTGGGCCTATATAT
>JACQQR010000237.1 GCA_016206875.1 Candidatus Omnitrophota bacterium | reverse complement strand
GGCTGTAGACCTGATTGCCGAACGTATCCGGGCGTTGGGTTATCCGGCTCCCGGGACCTATTCGGAATTGACGTCGCTTACTTCCATTAAGGAAGATCGGGGTATTCCGAAGGCCGAAGACATGATCCGCTCCTTGGTGGATGGGCATGAAACGGCGATCCGAACGGCACGGGCCATTCTTCCTGCTGTGGAAAAGGCATCCGATCAAGTGACTTTAGAGGTGTTGACGCAAAGGATGCAAGTGCATGAGAAAACGGCATGGATGCTTCGCAGTTTGCTGCAAGCCTGACGGCTCAGTAGAGATGAAATGAAAATTCGAAAATCACTGACCGCCGATGCTATGGATACGGGCCAGAGAGTGGACACCTTTTTGGCTCGTCAGTTACTAGGAGAAATTACGCGCAGTCAGTTAAAAAAACATTTTGCTTCCGGCGAAATTTTACTGAATGCAGGCCCCGCTAAACCTCATGCTATAGTGAAAGCCGGCGATGAAGTTTTTGTCAATATCGCAAGCCAAGAAGGGATGCGTGTCGTAGCCGAAGAAATTCCTCTCGATATTTTGTATGAAGATAGAGACCTCATCGTTATCAACAAACCCGTAGGCATGGTGGTTCATCCCGCACCGGGAAACCGCGAACATACTTTAGTCAATGCCTTGGTGCATCACTTGGGCGAAGAGATGCCCAAAACCCGCGATGCGCTGCGGCCCGGCATTGTGCACCGGCTCGACAAAGATACTTCCGGTGTTCTGGTTGTGGCCAAAAATGAAATGGCGCATGCATCGCTGGCCAAACAAATTAAAAATCGCACGGCGCGCCGCATTTATTGGGCCCTGGTGAAAGGCGTGGTACAGCACGACGAAGGGGAGTGCCGCGAGCCGGTGGGCCGCGCCTTCGTGAACCGGAAGAAAATTGTGGTCAGGCCCAGCGGCGGAAAATCGGCGCACACGATGTTCCGTGTGCTCAAGCGTTTTTCAAACGCCACGTTATTGGAAGTCAGTTTGGGCACGGGCCGAACGCATCAGATTCGCGTGCACATGGCCCATTTGGGTCATCCCGTGCTCGGCGACGGGCTCTACGGCGTAAAAAATCCCCAAATTCGCCGCCAGGCCTTGCACGCGCGGCTTCTCACCTTTCAGCACCCCAGAACCGGAAAAACCATGAGCTTCGAAGCGCCTCTGCCCGAGGATATGGAGCATCTTCTCGAATCGCTTGAATCCGCTAGTACTTAGCCAACCCCTTGGTAATTGTTTAACCCGCTCGAGTTTCGCGGCCCCTCTCCCTTCCGCCGAAGGCGAGAAAGGGAGAGGGATTAAGGGTGAGGGTTTAGCCGGCGGCCACACCCTCACCCCGGCGCTTCGCGTCCGGCCCTCTCCCTCTGCTTCGCGAGGGAGAGGGGCAGCAGCTACGCTCTTGCACCCGTTTTAAGCTTTTTCCTACCAAAACTAGGGTTGGTTTACTATAATGCTTTGGTTTTGCGTTGATTTCATTTCTCTCATCAGACCCGGCCAAGGAAGGATCTTGTACCTCGATGAAAGTGCTGATTACAGGCATCAGCGGAATGGTGGGAAGTCATTTAGCCCAGTACATCTTGGCTCAGCACCCTTCTGTGGAGGTTCACGGCTTAGTCCGGTGGCGCAGTCCTCTGGACAATATTCGCGGCGACCTCAACAAAATCAAGCTTCATTATGCTGATCTTCGTGATTTAAACTCCCTGATTGTTCTCCTGGGACAAGTACGGCCGGACCGGATTTTTCACCTGGCCGCCCAATCGTTTGTCACAGTCAGTTTCACCCAGCCCGCCGACACCTTACACACCAACATCATTGGCACCACTCATCTTCTGGATGCTGTGCGCATTGTCGGCCTAGATCCCAAAATTCATATTTGCAGCTCTTCGGAAGTGTACGGCCAAGTCACCCCGGATGAAATCCCCATCAAGGAGACAAATCCTTTCCGTCCCGCCAGTCCCTACGGAGTTTCTAAAGTCGGCGAAGACATGATCGCCTTTCAATATTTTCTTTCTTACGGCTTAAAAACCGTGCGCACACGCATGTTTACGCACACCGGAGCGCGCCGTGGCGATGTATTTGCCGAAAGCGCTTTCGCCAAACAAATTGCCGAAGTGGAGGCGGGTGTGCGGTCTAACCCGATTCAAGTGGGCAATCTGAGTAGCGTACGCACTCTCGCCGACGTGCGAGATGCCGTACGGGCTTACTGGATGCTCCTGGAATCCTGCCCCGCGGGCGAGGTGTATAACATTGGCGGAAGCGCGACAATGACTGTGGGAGATATCTTGGAAAATTTGAAAGCCTTGTCAACGGTTCCCATTGAACATGAGGTAAACCCGGCGCTGATTCGTCCTTCGGACGTTACCTTACAGATTCCGGATATCTCCAAATTCCAAAAACAAACGGGCTGGAAGCCGGAAATTCCTGTGCAGACCACCTTACAGGACTTATTGGATTATCACAGACAAAGGATTACTCATGTTAAAGTCCTCGACTAATTGGATTATTTCCCGCACACCGTACCGGATTTCTTTTTTTGGCGGGGGCACAGATTATCCCGAGTGGTATCTGAAAGAAGGCGGCGCGGTTTTGTCCACCACCATTGATAAATATTGCTATTTAAGCTGCCGCTTCCTGCCCCGCTTTTACAACATCAAGCACCGCATTGTTTGGTCGCATATCGAAACCGTTTCTTCCACACATGAAATTCTCCATCCTGTGGTCAGAGAAGCCATCCGTTTTCTGGAACTGGATGAGGACGCGGGTTTTGAGATTCATCATCAAGGCGATTTGCCCGCCCGCTCGGGCATCGGATCCAGCTCGTCCTTCACCGTTGGCTTACTCAATGCCCTAGTCCAGCTGAATAAAGGCATTTCCTGGGGCAAACAGGAGCTGGCTTTAAAGGCCATTGAGCTGGAACAACAAGTGTTGAGGGAAAAAGTGGGCTCTCAAGATCAAATGGCGGCCAGCCATGGCGGACTCAATCTCATCCGGTTTTCTGAAAATGGATCCATCAAAGTCCAATCGGCTGATATCGGCGAGGCAAGAGTCAGGGAATTGGAATCCAATTTATGCCTGCTCTATCTGGGCACAAATCGCTTAGGCTCTGAAATTGCCTCCAGCATCACCTCGAACATCGACCAAAAAGCTTCGGCGCTGCGTCACATGCACTCGATGGTGGACGAGGCCGTTTCGATTTTAAAAGGAGATGGGGATTTATCGAACTGGGGCCGGCTGCTGCACGAAAGCTGGCTCTTGAAAAAAAGTTTGAGCCGGAAAGTAACCAATACACTGATTGATCACGTATATGAGACGGCCAGAACACACGGCGCTTTGGGCGGAAAATTACTCGGCGCCGGCGGCACAGGATTTATGATTTTTTATGTCCCGATGGAAAATCAGCCTGCCGTCATCAACGCGCTGTCTCACTATTTTTGGGTTCCCTTTAATTTTGAATTTGAAGGAAGCTCCATTATTTACGATGCTTCCAATCAACAGAAACTAGTGAGTCAAAAAACCGGTTCCTATATTCCCCTTTAACCGATATGACCCATCCATTCCCCCTGAAAGAAATCGACCGGATCGTTAGTTTTTCACTGTATCAGAAAATGTACAAAATCCGGCATGCCGAAACAATGATCGTCAAACATTATCCGGAAAATGAAATGAAAGTGCCTATGCACATGTCCATGGGCCAGGAAGCCATCGCAGCGGGTGTTTGTCAGGCCTTGGGCAATGACAATCAGGTGTTTGCCTCGTACCGAAGTCACGCCACCTACATCGCTAAAACGGATGAAACCGACATGTTTTTTGCGGAGATGTATGGCCGCGCAGGCGGCACCGGAAAAGGCAAGGCCGGGTCCATGCATCTTTCCTGTCCGGAAAAAGGCCATTTAGGTTCCACCGGAATTGTGGCCAGCGCCATTCCCATCGCAATGGGAACCGCTTTCGCCAACCAATATAAAGATAATGGCCTAGTGAGCTGCGTTTTCTTTGGAGACGGCGCCCTGGAAGAAGGCAACTTCTGGGAAACGCTGAACAATTCTTGCGTAATGAAACTGCCTATTCTGTTTGTCTGCGAAGACAATGAGTATGCCGTGCACACGCACAAAAGCATCCGCCATGGATTCTCATCCATCACCTCTGTTTTGGCGGAGTTTGACTGTGGTGTTTTTCAGGCCCACACCACGGATGTAGAGCGCATTTATCAAATTACCGGGGAGGCCATGGACTGGATTCGCACTGAGGAAAAACCGGCCTTTATCCATCATTCTTGTTACCGTTATTTGGAGCATGTCGGCATTAGCGAAGATTTTGAATTGGGATACCGGTCTAAGAAAATATTTCAAGAGTGGCTGGATAAAGACCCTCTCAAACTCCAGCGCACACGACTTGTAAGCGACTTAAATTACTCTGAAAGAGAAATAGAAAAATTGGAACACCAAATCCACAATGAAGTGCTCGCTAGTATTCAAAAAGCCAAACAAGCTTCCTTTCCGGACGTAGAAGAACTGGGTAAGGATGTATACCGATGAGAAATCTAACCTTTGCTCAAGCCATACAAGAAGCAACGATGCAAGAAATGGAGCGCGATTCCAATGTATTCATTTATGGCATCGGACTGCCTACGCATCCCAAAATTTTTGGCACCACGGAAGGTTTGGAAGAAAGATTCGGAGCAAAACGTTGTTTCGACTCGCCTATTTCTGAAGATTCGATGACGGGCTTTGGCATCGGCGCCGCCTTAAGCGGCCTGCGGCCCATTCAAGTGCACATTCGAGTGGATTTTTTGATCTTGGCGATGAATCAATTGGTCAACATGGCTTCTTCATATAGTTACGGCAGCGGCGGAAAATTAAGCGTTCCTCTGGTGGTCCGGGCAATCATCGGAAGAGGTTTTGGCCAAGGATACCAGCACAGCAAAAGTTTACTTTCCACCTTCGCCCACATTCCCGGTTTAAAAGTAATCGCCCCCAGCACCCCGTACGACGCCAAAGGATTACTCATCTCCGCCATTCGTGACAACAATCCGGTGCTCGTCTTAGAGCATCGGTGGTTGTACTGGGCAGAGAGCCACGTGCCCGAAGAGCCGTACACAGTTCCGATCGGAAAAGGCAATATGTTGCGCGAAGGAAAAGATATCACCGTCGTCGCCACTTCTTGGATGAATATCGAAGCCTTGAAGGCCGCCGAAATTCTTGCGCGTGCGGGGGTGAGTGTCGAGATCATTGACCCCAGAACGCTTTCTCCACTGGATGACGGTTTGATCACGGAATCGGTGAAAAAAACCGGGCATTGCATCGTGGCCGATTATGACTGGCTTCATTGCGGATTCAGCGCCGAAGTTTCAGCGCGTGTGGGTGAACAGTGTTTTGGATATTTACAATCACCGGTCGAGCGCATTGGATTTGCAAGCACTCCCTGCCCCACCACACGATTTCTCGAAAATAAATTCTATCCCAACGCGATTCACATCATCCGCGCCGTGGAAGCGAAACTCAAACTCAAACCAACCGATTTGTCCGGCGAAGAATTTTATAGCCATGAAAACCGGTTCAAAGGACCTTTTTAATTCAATGGAAATCGAAACATACCGATTGGGAATCAACGAATTTGCCGGCCAACTGGGCGTTGCCGGCGCGGAACTTTCCGCAGAGGTACAAGCGTTGATTCAGGACAGTGATTTATCCTATCGTCCGTTAAGCCCTGAGGAACGCGACCGCCTCGTGATTCGAATTATCCGACAAATCGACTCGGGCCGGCTTTCTGTCTCCGGGCCTGCGGGCAAAGACCGCTGGCAAAAAGGATGGCAGGAAAATTTGGATAATTTTTTGAATAAAGAACATGACCTGGACCAGTTGGTTCCCAAATTTATCCGCCCTGACCAGCCCATTCGTCTTTTGGGCGATTATGTGATGCCTCTGGACCCGCAATTTGAACTCAGGTGGTATGAGATTTTTCGTCTATGGCTGGCCACATCTTTTTTGAAAGATGCGGACGTGATTTTCGAATTCGGCTGTGGTTCCGGGCACAATATTGCGATGTTGGCCGATCTATTTCCGGAAAAGGAGATCGTGGGCCTGGACTGGGTCAAGCCTTCCTGCGATATCGTGGATGAAATTGCCAAACTACGCAACACTTCACGGATTCGCAGTCATCTCTTCGACATGTTCCATCCCGATCCGAATCTGAAAGTTCCCGGGAATTCTACCTTTTTGGCCATCGGCGCCTTGGAACAGTTGGGCGGCGAATATCAACCCTTTTTGTCTTTTGTTTTGGAGAAAAAACCGAAACGCTTCGTTCACGTGGATTCCATCATTGAACTGTACGACTCGGAAAATAATCTTTCGGATTATTTAGCGGTGAAATTCGATTTGAAGCGCAATTACCTGAACAATTATTTGAACTCGCTCAGAGATTTAGAAAAGCAAAAGCAGATCACAATCACGCACGCACGGCGAACTAGTTTCGGCAGTCTGTTCCATGATGGCTACTCGTACCTAGTTTGGAATCCTGTTACCTTATGAATTTAGAATTAACGGGTAAATATGCTTTTGTCACAGGCGGCACACACGGCATCGGTCAAGCCATTGCCCTGGCGTTGGCCCAAGAAGGCTGCCGCGTGGCTGTTTGTTCCCGTAGTCAAGAGCGCGTCCGCCAAACGCTCGCAATGCTCATGCCCTACTCGTCAGAGTCTATAGGCATCGAGTGTGATGTGTTAGACCAGAAAGACTTGGACAAAACGGCTGAGCAGATCAGCCGTGAGTGGAAACAGGTGGATATTCTGATCCACAATGTAGGCGGCGGCGGGCGTTGGGGGAAACATTCCATGCTTGAAACCGAAGATTCCGTTTGGCGTGATGTATACCAAAAAAACGCGGGCGCTGCGATTTATTTCACCAAACATTTTCTGCCTTTTATGCTGAAAAAAAATTGGGGGCGCGTCATCGCCATCTCTTCGATATATGGGAAAGAAAGCGGCGGGCGTCCGTGGTTTACTATGGCCAAAGCGGCTGAAATCAGTTTGATGAAAACGCTGGCATCCAATCCGGAATACGCCGGGCGGGGCATCACTTTTAATACAGTGGCCCCGGGGAATATCCAAATTCCGGACACGGGCTGGGACGAAATCAAAAAAAATGATCCGGCGGCTTATCAAAAAGCCTTGGAAGAAGAACCGAGCGGACGGCTGGGCACACCGGAAGAAGTGGCTTATGCCGTGGCTTGCCTGTGTTCTCCCAAAGCAAGCTACATCAATGGCACATGTATTAGCGTAGACGGCGGCAGAAGCAAAAGCTTTTAGAACGTCGGTATGTTGTCACCCCCGAACGCGCCCGCCTCAGGCGGGTCCGCCGAGGCGGAAAAGCGGGGGTCCAGTGACTT
>JACQQR010000241.1 GCA_016206875.1 Candidatus Omnitrophota bacterium | reverse complement strand
CTTACTGAATAGGAAATGTTTCGTCCACCACGTAAATTCTGTACGTTTTGTATTCGAGAACGTCTAGCGGCCGGAAATCCGGATGGGATTCTAAAAATTCTTTTTCATTGGTTGAGTCTTTAGGCAATACAAACGCTCTGCGCTTCAAACCTTTTACGGCTTCCCGGTATTGCGGACGCCTGAGGATACCCACATTCGGGATAAAAATTGAGCGTTCTTCTCCGTAAAAATTAAAGCGGTACGAATTGTCATAATCGGTGATGCCGCCTTTTAAATCTTGCGCCGCCAGATAATCCACCAGGCCTTTCGGTGCTTCAATATTTTGCGCCCGCGTGCGGGCATATGCGGCGTTGCTATGAACATAAAGTATGAATAAGGGTGCGATCAAAAGCACGCCCCAGCCGCGGGAATGGCGCCTCAGCCAGTCAATGAAAGCGCCCAAACAAACCGCCGTGACCCAATAAATAGGAATGAGATAGCGGTCGGCGACCAAGGCGCTTAAAAAAGTAAGCGCAAGCACCACGCTTCCTAAAATGCAGAAGAAGAAGCTCGGATTTTCAATTCCGTCTCGCATGAGAAATACATTCAAGATGTTTTTTCGATGCATCCATAAAAAGAAAAAAATCGAGGCCAATAGGATCATCAGTGAAGCAAAATTCATGGCGGCCCAAAATAAATTTTGCTTCACACTCAGATCCAGGCCCCAAAGCACGCCGGGAATTAAATGGAGAAAAATCATGTTGAATTTTTGGCCCAACACACTTGAGGAAATCGCTCCGGATTTATGAAGAAGCCTGTACCCTTCTCCTCCCAAAAGACTGAAAAGAAGAGCGGGGGCGTAGCCTAAAAGTATCCCCCCGATTACAGCCATCCAGCCCCGGTACCACTGCCATAATCTTTTCGGGCCCACCCGCAGCCAAGCCAAAATTGCCGCTTCGCCACCGACTAAAAGAAGAATTTTCTTTACGCCTTTCCATTGGAAAGCCGGCTCCTTGAACGAAAACCCGAGAATTTTTCCGTCAAATCCGCCGAAAAAGAAAATATAGATTTGCTGAAGCGCATAGAAAATCACAATCGCGTGCACGGCATAAAAAGAAAGTTTTAACCAAAGCGGGAAAGAAAAATCCTCAAGAGAAATCAAATTCGCGGGACGGCATATTAAAGCCCTTCCGGAAAATCCTTCTTTACGGAAAAAAGTAAGCAGGAGAAATGCGGCAATATAAAGAATAAAGAGTGAATTCATCCATAAGGCCACACCCAAAGTGAGCCCCAGCGGAAATAGAAACTTGCGCGAACCCTCTTCAAATACTTTGAGCCAAAACCAAAACGCCAGAGCGCCCAAAAAAAGAATCTCGGAATATGCCCCCAATGACTTAATACTGAGTTCAGTCACCATCACCGGCGCCACCACCAGCACAAGTGAAGATAGAATTGCCGGTGCGCGCCCCAGAATTTTTTTAACAACAAAGTAACTGGTGATTAAAAAAAGCTCGTAAAACAAAAAGACGCTCAGTTGAATGGCCATGCCGTTCATTCCGGTGGCGAGAGATACCAGCGCCGTGACATAAGCGGTCAGCGAACCCATATAACCCTGGCCCCAATAATAAATGGGAAACTCCCCTTGAAGAATATGACGGGCCATGAGCCCAATAACGGCTTCATCTCCCGTAATGATGGACTGGCGCGCAATGAGAAGCGGCAGACGGAATAAAAATGCGGCTAAAACCAAAAGTATTGCTATGCAAACATCTCTCCGGGCTGATTCTGTTTGATTCGTCATAAATCCTCAGTGATGTTGAGAATGCACCGTTCAGTCACCTCCAAAAGTTCTTCAAGCACGATTTCCGGAATCGCAAGAGGGGGCATGAGCACAATCACATTCCCCAGCGGACGCAAGATGACGCCCTGTTCGCGCGCCAAACGGCATACTTTTATTCCAATTTTTTGCGCGGGCGGATAAGGTGTTTTCTCGCGCTTACTTTCCACCAACTCAATACCGGCCATAAATCCCGCCTGCCGCACATCCCCTACGTGTGAAAAATCCCTGAGCCTCGCCAGCCAAGCGCTCAAACGCTCAATCTTGGGCCGGAGATTTTCCAGTGTGCGTTCTTTTTCAAATAAATCCAGATTGGCTAAAGCGGCGGCACAAGCCAAAGGATTGGCGGTGTAGGTATGGCCGTGAAAAAAAGTTTTGAACTCTTCGTACTTTCCTAAAAATGCCTCATAAATTTTTTCTTTGGCGAGCGTAGCGGCAAGCGGCAAATATCCGCCCGTGATTCCTTTGGCCACGGCCATAATGTCCGGTGTCACGTCTTCATGCTCGCAAGCAAACATTGTTCCCGTGCGGCCAAAGCCCGTGGCCACTTCATCGCAAATGAGCAGCGTGTCGTACTGATCGGCAATCCGGCGCACTTCGCGAAGATAGCCTGCAGGATGCGCGATCATGCCGGCTGCCCCTTGCAGGAGGGGCTCTACCACAATGGCGGCGATTTCATGGGCATACTTTTTTACGATTTCCTCAAGCTCGCTCAAACATTCACGCTTGCAGCTTTCGCGGTCCAAACCGAATTTACATCGATAACAATAAGGCGACGGGGCGCTATGCGTGCGGAATAGAAGCGGTTTATACACATCATGAAAAAGCTGTATACCTCCCACACTAACGGCGCCTAATGTGTCCCCATGATAAGCCAGCTCCAAGTGAACAAAAGTTTTCTTCCCGGATGTTGCATTCTTCGCGTCTTTTTGGCACCAATACTGATACGCCATTTTGAGCGCAATTTCCATGGCCTCCGAACCGGAATCCGAATAAAACACGCGCCGTAAACCGCGCGGCGCCGTTTGAATCAGGCGCTCGGCCAGCAAAATTGCGGGAGGATTGGAAAGCCCAAGAAATGTGGAATGTGCCGCTTTGCCGAGCTGGGTTTTCACCGCCTCATCGATCGCCGCCTTCCGATGGCCGTGCACATTGCACCAGAGGCTGGAAACCCCATCAATGTAACGGCGGCCTTCGGTGTCGATGAGATAACAATCTTCGGCGCGCTCAATAATCAGAATTTCATCGTCTGTCCATTCACGCATCTGCGTAAACGGATGCCACACATAAGCTCGATCCAATTTTTTCAAATCACATTCAGGGGTCATAGACAAACATTAAATCCTTTTCCTTTTAGGAGTAAATCCTATTTTTTTATCCAATTCTTTTAAACTGATTACCCTTCCCATTCTCCGGGTCAAGCCTGCGGGTAAACTCCGGCGGGAATGGCAAGCGATTTGGTTGTTTTCATGGCGAATAAAAGTTTTTTGAAATCTTCATCTGTGTGCGCGGCGCTGAGGGTCAGGCGCAGACGCGATTGATTGGGACCGACGGCCGGAGGACGAATCGCGGGCACATACACTCCTTCTTCGAGCAAGGCTTGGGAAAAAGCCAACGCCTGCTCGGGAGAGCCCATGAGAAGCGGCAAAATCGGTGATTGACTCGGACCCATCGGGAAACCGAGATCTTTTTGAATTTCATCACGCACTTCAAATGTTTTCCATAAAAGCCGTTTGCGTAACGGCGGCTCAGATTCGATGATGCCGATTGCCCGGTGGGCGGCGCGGCACAAATGAGGCGCAATCGCAGTGGAAAAAATGAAAGGGCGAGCGGTATTTACCAGGTAATCAATAATTTCTCTCGAGGCCGCGATAAACCCTCCCTGGCCTCCGATGGCCTTGGAAAAAGTGCCCGTGCGCACTTCCACTTCCTGCCATAATTTTTTCTCTTCCACCAACCCGCTTCCCTTGAGTCCGAAAACACCGATGGCATGGGCCTCATCGACCACAAGCAGGGCATGATATTTTTTCTTGATGGCGCACACGGCGTCCAAATCGGCCAAGTCGCCATCCATGCTGAACACCGCATCGGTGACAATCAATTTTCGCCGCTTATCCGGATACTTTTCCAAAATTTCTTCGAGTTTTTTATAATGTTTATGCGGGAACACCCGAAGCTCGGCCTTGCTCATGCGAGAGGCATCAATTAAGGAAGCGTGATTCAGCTTGTCCATCACCACTAAGTCGCCTTCACCCGCTAAGGCGCTTACGGCCGCCAAATTCGCTTGATATCCGCTGGGAAAAAGCAAAACGGCTTCGGCATTCATAAAAGACTGAAGCTTTTTTTCCAGCTCCTCATGATCGCGCGTGCGGCCGGAAATAAGCTGTGCGGCCCCCGCACCCGCGCCAAATTCGCGCAGCGACTCCATCGCCGCCTCAATCACAAGCGGATGCCGGCTCAGCCCTAAATAATCATTGCCTGAAAAGAACACCACCTCCCGGCCGTCCAAAATGCCATGCATCGCGGACCCATCCTCACTTTTATTCCGCGTGCGCAAAAATCGATACATGCTTTTTTGCTTCAACTCCCCTAACTCGGCTTCGAAATTAAACACGGGACACCGCCACTGCGGCCATGTGACCACCGAAAGCCATGGAAAAAGACAATGCCCGCGAAACTTTTTTCCTGCGCATTTGATTCGGAATAAAATCCAGGTCACAAAGCGGATCGGGGGATTCCAGATGAACGGTGGGATGCATCCAATGTTCTTTTACGGCCAGGCACATTGCGATAAATTCCACCGCGCCGCTTGCGCCGAGCATGTGCCCAGTCATCGATTTGGTGGAACTGGCCGGAACACAGTCGGCATATTT
>JACQQR010000232.1 GCA_016206875.1 Candidatus Omnitrophota bacterium | reverse complement strand
ATATATTATCTAACTATGAGCCGCCCCGTATTTCGTTTTGACAGACTGGCCAGCGCCAGCCCGCGCATGAAAGAAGTGATGGAAACGCTCAAAACCGTTGCCGGGCGCGATACCACTGTGCTCCTTCAGGGAGAAAGCGGCACCGGCAAAGAGCTGGCTGCCCGGGCCATTCATTACAACAGTCCGCGCAAGGATAAAGAATTTGTTGTCATCAATTGTTCCGCTTTTTCCGACACGCTTTTAGAGAGCGAACTCTTCGGCTATATGAAAGGCTCTTTTACCGGCGCCGTGACGGAGAAAAAAGGCCTGTTTGAGATTGCTGACCAGGGAACTTTTTTTCTGGATGAAATCGGCGATATGAGTTTCCTCCTTCAAGTGAAGATCCTTCGCGTGCTTCAGGAAGGCGCTTTCTTGAAGATTGGCGGTGTGAAACCCATTCATGTCAACGTGCGAATTCTTGCGGCCAGCAATAAAGATTTAAAGCTTGCGGTGGAGCACAAACAGTTCCGAGAAGATTTATATTACCGGATCAATGTGGTGAAAATTCTCCTGCCGCCTTTAAGAGAACGCCGGGAAGATATCGATATTCTGGTGGAGGAGCTTTTAAGCCAGCTCGCCCAGAGGAGCCGCGAGGCGAAACAGGAAATCGATCCGGAAGTGATGAAATTTTTTATGGAATATGCTTGGCCCGGAAATATTCGCGAACTGAATAATGTGGTGGAGCATGCGGCTATTATGGCCCGGGGGAGCATGATTCATATGAAGCATTTACCGACCGAGCTCTTGACGGCCCGCGCAAAAATGCCGGCTTCCGTCATGCCGGAAATTCCTTTACAGAATCTGGCGTTAAAAGAAGCCAAGAAACGGGCCGCCGATGAAGTGGAGAGGAGAATGATTTTAGAGGCGCTCACCCGCACCCGCTGGAACAAAAGCGAAGCCGCACGGCTCCTTGAAATTTCGCGTGTGGATTTGATGCGGAAAATTGATAAATACCAGTTTAAAAAAGTATAAAAACTTCTTCTTGATTCCTGGCAGACATTTGGATACCCTATTGCGCTAGGTTTCGAAATGAAAGCAGAGTTTAGGATTCCCTCGTTCGTATTGGAGCAGTCCTTCTGGAAATCCAATTCATCCCCCGGGGGATGAATTCAATTCATGAACATCAAAAATTCCCGTATTCATGTTAGGCGCTCGCCCAAATTGGTTTGTTGATGAAAGGCGCACTTTATTTAATCGATGGCAATTCGCTGTGTTACCGGTCGTACTACGCTATACGGCATTTGTCTAACTCGAAAGGGGAAGCCACCAATGCCATTTATGGTGTGGTGGCTACGGTGCGAAAAATTGTAGAAGAAGAGCATCCGGATTTTATCGCCGTTTGTTTCGACCGCAAAGAGCCCACATTCCGCCATGCCAAATTTGAAGATTACAAAGTGCATCGCAAGCCCATGCCCGATGATTTGATTGAGCAAATGCCTAAAATTAAGGAAGTACTGGAGGCGTACCGGTTTCCTATTTTTGAAAAAGCCGGCTACGAAGCTGATGACATTTTAGGCACCTTGGCTGTGCGCGGCGCTACAGAAGGTCTGGAAGTATTTATTGTCACCGGCGATAAAGATGCCCTTCAGCTCGTGACTTCAAAAGTTAAAATTTATAACATTCAGAAAGAAGGATTGATTTATGATGCAAAAAAAGTCGCGGAGAGGTACTCGGGTTTAAAGCCGGAAAATATGATTGATCTTATGGCCTTGATGGGCGATGCCTCAGACAATATTCCCGGTGTTCCGAAAGTGGGCGAGAAAACGGCGCTGGAGCTTGTTAAAGAATTCGGCTCGCTCGACCATCTTTATAATAATTTGTCTGCAATCAAAAAAGAGGCGATACGAAAATCGCTGGAAGAAAACAAAAAGCTGGCTTATTTGTCGCGCGAGCTGGCCACGATTGATACGCAAGTTCCTATTGATGTAAAAATTTCCGATTTACAACTCAAGCCGCCGGACGGCCAAAAGTTAATGGAATTGTTCAAGCGCTTTGAGTTTCGCACGCTGATGCGGGATATTATGCCCACGGCGCAGGCGGGAACCGAAGAGCGCCGGTATTGCCGTCAAGACACGCTTTCCGAGCTCAAGGCTTTTGTCAAAAAATTAGCTACAGTCAAAGCCTTTGCTGTAGACACAGAAACCACCTCTTCGGATCCTATTAAGGCCAGCTTGATTGGCATCAGCATTGCTTACGTAGAACAGGAGGCTTGTTATATTCCTTGCGCCAGCTCGGAACATGCGGGAGGAGGTTTAGAGCGCGGTAAAGTGCTGCGCCTTTTAAAGCCCATTCTTGAAAATCCGAACATCAAAAAATTCGGCCAAAATATTAAATATGATTACATTGTATTTTGCCGTCATGGTATACAACTCGAAGGTCTTGAGTTTGATACCATGATTGCTTCCTATCTTCTTCATCCAGAGCGGGCCCGTCATAATCTGGATGAAATTTCCATGGAGCATCTGGGCGTGCGCAAAATTGCTACCCGGGAACTTTTAGGCACCGGCAAAAAGGCGATCACCATGGATGCGGTGCCCTTGGAGCGCGTTAGCGAGTATGCCTGTGAAGACGCCGACTGTGTGTACCGGCTTGTCAACCGCTTGCGTCCCGGCCTCGAAAAAGACGGTCTTGTGAAACTGTTTAGCGAGGTAGAAATGCCGCTTGTCGAGGTGCTGGCCCGCATGGAAATGAACGGGGTTGCGCTTGACAGCGAATTTTTGGCGAAGCTTTCCAGGCGCCTGGAAAAAGATTTGCTGGCGCTCACCGGAAAAATCTATAAACTAAGCGGCCAGGAATTTAATATAAACTCCACCAAGCAACTTGCCGAAATTCTATTTGAGCGCCTCAAGCTTCCTGTGGTTAAGAAAACGAAAACCGGGTACTCCACCGATGTTTCTGTGCTTGAGCATCTTTCGGAAACCCATGAAGTTCCAAAGCTCCTTTTAGAATACCGGGAAAAAACCAAGCTGAAATCAACATATGTAGACGCGTTGCCGGAACTCGTGGATCAAGAAGGTTTGATTCACACATCCTTTAACCAAACCGTCACAGCTACGGGGCGGCTTTCCAGTTCTGAGCCGAATCTTCAGAATATTCCGATCAGGTCGGAGTTGGGTCGTGAAATCCGGAAGGCATTTATTCCGCGCGCAAAGTCCCGGAAAATTATTTCCGCCGATTACTCGCAAATCGAGTTGAGACTGTTGGCGCATTTTTCCGAAGACCCAAATTTGACCCAGGCCTTTCAGGAAGGCTTGGACGTTCATAAATATACGGCCGCGCTTTTGTACGGAGTGAAAGAGGAAAACGTGACGCGGCCCATGCGTTATGCCGCAAAAACAGTGAACTTCAGCATTATTTACGGGAAAACCCCTTTTGGGCTCTCCAAAGATTTAGGCATCTCCATTGGCGAAGCCGATTTGTTCATTCAAAATTATTTCAAACGGTATGCGCGCGTCAAAGATTATCTGGAGTCCCAGAAAGAGCATGCCCGCAAACACGGCTACGTAAAGACGCTTCTGGGCCGGCGCGCTTACTTTCCGGAAATCAATAGTGCGAATGCCACAATGCGTCAGTTTGCCGAACGCGCGGCCATCAATGCCCCGCTCCAGGGTTCTGCCGCTGACTTGATCAAGCAGGCCATGATTGACATCGATAGAGATTTGATTGAGCAGAACTATCAAACGTTGATGATTCTTCAAGTGCATGACGAGCTCGTGTTTGATGCGCCCGGGGATGAAGTCGAAGCGATCTCAAAATTAATTCGTAAGCGCATGGAGCAAGGAATCCGGTTGCATGTGCCTCTTGAGGTGGGTTTGAAAATAGGACACAGTTGGTATGAGGAGCCGGAGAGTTAAATTGCACCGCCTGCTCGTGGGTCTTACCGGGGGAGTGGGGACCGGTAAGTCCACCGCAGCAGGCCTGTTTCGCCGGTTGGGAGCGCAGGTATTCAATCTGGATACAATCGCCCATCAAGCCTTAAAGCCCGATACGCCCACGGCGCAGGCCATTCAAAAACGTTTTGGTTTGCGCATTCTCGATTCTTGCGGCCGGATCGAAAGAAAGAAATTAGCGGCAGTTGTGTTTCAGAGTGCGCGCAAAAGAAAAATTTTAGAATCCATTGTGCACCCGTTTGTGTTTCGCGCGCTTGAAGAAAAGACCCGTGGAAAAAAAGGAATCCTAGTGCTTGAAGTGCCCCTCCTTTTTGAAACCCATTTCGACAAAAAAATGGACGTCACGATTGTGGTCAGTGCCCGCTTCCGAGAGCGGCTTGAGAGGTTAGAAGACAGGCATTTGGGCGCAGCCCAGTTAGCGGCCCGGACTCAAGCACAAATGCCCTTGGCTAAAAAAGAAACGCTGGCCGATTTTGTCATCGACAACAACGGCACTCGGGACAGGTTGAAACAACAAGTTGTATCTATTTGGAAAAAATTGAAATTAATGGCAAGAGAGGAGAATTCATAATGCCAAGGGAACCTAGAGAACATCATAGAGAAGTTAGAGAACGAGAAGTGAAAGAACGCAGCGCTCACCCACCGGCGCCAAGCGCCCATGCCCCATCTCCACCAAACCCTTTACGAGATGAGCGGGTGATGCAAACCACCGCTTCGGGAGAAGTGGTGCTGGATGTGGCCAACTTAAAGCGAATGAAAACTTCCGAGCTGGCAGAATTGGCGCAAAAAAGCGGCGTGGAAGCTTTGCCCGGAATGAAAAAGCAGGATTTGATTTTTAAAATCCTCCAGGGCCGCACGGAAACCAACGGGGCGATGTACGGAGAAGGCGTATTGGAGATTCTTCAAGACGGCTTCGGCTTTCTGCGTTCCCCCAACTACAATTATTTGCCTTGTCCCGATGATATTTATGTCTCGCCCTCTCAGATTCGTAAATTCAATCTGCGGACGGGCGACACCGTAAGCGGGCAAATCCGTCCGCCCAAAGAAGGCGAGCGTTATTTTGCCCTTCTGAAGGTGGAAAAAGTCAATATGGAATTGCCCGAAAATATTAAAGACAAAATTCCATTTGACGATTTAACGCCGCTATATCCGGAAAAGCGTTTGAAATTGGAAATCGCCCCGGATGAAATTTCCACACGTGTGATGGACCTTCTGGTCCCCATCGGAAAAGGGCAGCGCGGATTGATTGTGGCCCCGCCGTACAGCGGAAAAACCATTCTCTTGCAAAAACTGGCCAATAGCATCACCACCAATCATCCCGAGGTGGTGCTCATCGTGCTTCTCATTGATGAGCGCCCGGAAGAAGTGACGGATATGCAGCGTTCGGTAAAAGGCGAGGTGGTCTCCTCAACCTTTGATGAGCCGGCAGAGCGCCACGTTCAGGTGGCCGAAATGGTGCTCGAGAAAGCCAAGCGCCTTGTGGAACATAAAAAAGATGTGATGATTCTTTTGGATTCCATCACTCGTTTAGCGCGCGCGTATAACACGGTAGAGCCGCATTCCGGAAAAATTCTCTCCGGCGGTGTGGACTCCAACGCGCTTCATAAGCCCAAGCGATTTTTCGGCGCCGCCCGTAACATAGAAGAAGGCGGAAGTTTGACCATCGTGGCCACGGCCTTGATTGATACGGGCTCACGCATGGATGAGGTGATTTTTGAAGAGTTCAAGGGCACCGGCAACATGGAAATCCAGCTTGACCGCAACCTCTTCCAAAAGCGCATTTATCCGGCCATTGATGTCAAAAAATCCAATACACGCAAGGAAAACATTCTGATGCATCCGGATGAACTGAATCGTGTTTGGTTGCTACGCAAAGTGCTCAATGAGCTGAGCTCGGCAGAGGCCATGGAACTGTTGCGCGATCGTCTGGCCAAAACCAAGTCAAATACGGAATTCTTGATGAGTTTGAATAAAATGGAGAAGTGACCGCCTGAAAGTGCGGTCATCCCGGGCTTGACCCGGGATCCAGGGTTAATTACCACTGAACCTTTGCAAAATGACCTAACGGCTTATACTATGAGGGATCCTGGTGATTATTTGTCATTCCCGCGAAAGCGGGAATCCAGTGACTT